>JAJSZP010000018.1 GCA_030262775.1 Deltaproteobacteria bacterium
AGGACTTTTTTCGATGTTTTTTGACATTTTTTCTCCTTTCGAGTAAATAAATCGTTAATAATATTTGTGCTAAGTATACCATAACTAATTTAAATTGCAACTAAAATTGCCATAGCTTAAGTTAATGACATTGATATCTGCTATTGATACCATAAAAAAGTTTTACCGTTTTAAGGAATTAGTTTGGCACGTTAGCTCACTTTAAGCACTCAAAACAAGGCAAGTACTATAAACTTATGGTAAATATTGTAAAAGTTGGTGATATATTGATTGGCCAGGCCTCACCACTTGTTTTGATTTCAGGCCCGTGTGTTATAGAAAGTTATGATACCACTTTTGAGATAGCATCACAGCTTAAAGAACTTACTCGGCAATTGGATATTCCCTTGATATTCAAGGCCTCATATGACAAAGCTAACCGGACATCTATTAATTCATACAGGGGGCCGGGGCTTATAGACGGACTTAAGATTCTTGAAAATATTAAGAAGGAGCTTGGCCTAAAAATACTTTCAGACGTTCACAGCATAAATGAGGTGCCAAGGGCGGCTGACATTTTGGATATTATACAGATACCTGCCTTTTTGTGCAGACAGACTGATTTTATCTTAGAGGTTTCGAGAACAGGAAAACCAGTCAATATCAAAAAGGGCCAGTTTCTTGCACCATGGGATATTGCGAATGTTGTGGAAAAAGTTGTTTCAACCGGGAACAGACAGATTATGATTACGGAAAGAGGGACGATGTTTGGTTACAACAATCTTGTCGTCGATTTCCGTGGCTTAAAGATAATGCAGGATACAGGATGGCCTGTCATATTTGATGCAACGCATAGTGTGCAACTGCCAGGGGGCGCAGGAACAAGTTCCGGTGGACAGCGTGAATTTGCACCAGTTCTTGCTAGAGCTGCGGTTGCGGCAGGAGCAGACGGAATTTTTCTGGAAGTACACACAGACCCTGACAGGGCGCTTTGCGACGGGCCCAATTCATTAAAAATAGCTTCACTTAAAGGATTGCTTCTCCAGCTTAAAGCTATACGAGAGGCATTATAGCTGTTCAAGGTTTAGTGTTCAGGGTTCCACGGTTAAAAGCCGACTAACCATGAACCTAACAACCTGAGTAGTTGCGATTAGTTATGGGCTATACGGATTCAGAGATAAAAAATAAACTGAAAAAGATTAAGCTTCTCTTGCTTGACGTTGACGGTGTGCTCACTGATGGAAGTATAATTTATAATGACAACTCTGAAGAAATAAAAGTTTTTAATGTCAAGGACGGCCTTGGTATAAGGCTTTTAATGGAAGCAGGTCTTAATATTGGTATAGTAACCGGCAGAAGTTCAAAAGCTCTTTATCACCGTTGTAAAAATCTTGGTATTACAATGTTGTTTGATGGGGTCAGAGATAAGGCCGCTGTGCTGGATATTATCTTTGAACAAACAGGCATTTTCCCTGAAGAAACAGCCTTTATCGGTGATGATTTGCCCGATCTGCCGCTTATGAGAATTGTTGAACTTTCTATAGCGGTAGCTGACTCTCACGAGGCAGTTTTGGAAAAAGCATGCATGGTAACTTCTGCAAAGGGCGGAGCTGGAGCTGTTAGAGAAGTATGCGAAGCAATTCTTAACGCTCAAGGACTCTGGGATAAAATTCCATTAGTAGCTGAATGGCTGAACGCCTGAATCTTGCATGCGCCGATTTTACCGAACCTACTGTGCTGGCAAGGACTTGAAGCAGCCTGCTACGTCTTCGTCCTTGCTGCCTTGTATCTTCAGCAAACTTGGCGCATGCAAAATTCAGGTAGTAATTAAACGGATATGCTGTATGTTTTTTTTGAAAAACCAGAATCCCGGAAAATTGAAGTTTTTTTTAATTTCAATTATTATCATTTTATTAGGGATTATAATCTCGGTTTTTTTGACGTATCGCAACATATTAGATGAAACTGCCGGACTTAAATCCGCGGTACAGAGCACTGCAAAAATGTCGTTAGGCAAGGTTCATCACACTGCAACGCGTGATGGAGTAATTGAATGGAGTCTGGATGCAAGCTCAGCCAGGCTACTTGATGAAAAAAATCAGTTGATATTAGATGACCTTTCTGTAGTTTTTTATATGAAAGACGGGGAAAAAGTCTGCCTTACAGCGGAAAAGGGATTTTTACATACAGATTCAAATGACATTGAAGTTGTCGGCGATGTTGTGGTAAAAAATAATAATTATGTGCTTAAGACTGAAAAATTAAATTACGAGCATACCCGTTGTATACTTTTTTCAAATGTTTCTGTGGAAATAAGCAGTGATTCGGAAAAATTAACGGCAGATTCAATTTCTTTTGATTTAAATACAAAAAAAACCATGCTTGAGGGAAATGTAAAGGGGAGTTTCAGTGAAAATATTAACTTATGATAGCCTTGCTGTCCCTGTCCGAAGTTTATTTGTTCTGACTGCTGCACTTGTAATTATAGCTGGTTTTATGGTAAGCTCTGCTTTTGCCGAAGGAGAAGAGTTAAAAGAAAATAAAAAAGTTTATATTACATCAGACAAACTTATAGCAGACAGCGAAGCAAGATGCGCTGAATTTATTGGCAATGTCAGAGCTGTTCAGGAGAATACAGTTATTACCGCCGACAGACTTAAGATTTTTTATAAAACAGTTGAAGATAACAATAAAAACCTGATTTCTGATGAAGGGTCGATAGAAAAAATTGTTTCTATCGGCAATGTAAAAATAAATTTTGATGACAAAGTTGCCATTGCAGAACATGCAGTATATACAAGTGAAACAGGTATTATCGTCTTAACCGGTCCGAATTCAAAGGTCACAAGCGGAACTAATTTTGTTTCAGGTGAAAAAATAACTCTTTACAGAGCTGAAGACCGTATGACTGTTGAAAGCGGCAATAAAAAGCGTGTTGAAGCTGTTTTTTATTCCAAAGAATAAGTAACGGTTCACGGTTGACAAAAACAAAAAATGTACTGATTCTAATGGAGTTTTGGGAAGTTCTAACCTCTTGATTTTATTGCATCACAAAACCATCCTGACTGTGAACCGTAAACCGGCAACTGTAAACCGTTACTAATATGTCAGTTTTGTCTTTAAAAAATCTGGTCAAAACATATAATGGAAAAAGAGTTGTAAATTCAGTCAGCCTCAGCGTAGAAAGCGGTGGAGTTATTGGTCTTCTCGGTCCAAATGGTGCTGGGAAAACGACTACTTTTTATATGACTATTGGGATGATAAAGCCTGATAAAGGGCAAATTTTTCTTGACGATGAGGATATTACAAATTGTCCAATGTATTTGAGAGCGCGTAAGGGCGTGGGTTATTTATCTCAGGAAGCTTCGATATTCAGAAAGCTTACAACAAAACAGAATATCATGGCTATTCTTGAAATCCTTCCTATCTCAAGATCAGCGCGGGAGGAACGCGCGAACATGCTTCTGGCGGAGTTGGGCATAAAAAAACTTGCAGACCAAAGGGCCAGTGTTCTTTCAGGAGGGGAGAGGCGACGATTGGAAATTTCGCGGGCACTCGCAACAAACCCTTCATTTATACTTCTTGATGAACCTTTTGCGGGCATTGATCCTTTGGCAATAACTGATATTAAAAATATTATAGAACACCTTAAAAATCGTGGTATTGGAATGCTTATTTCAGATCATAATGTAAGGGAAACGCTTGAAGTATGTGACAAAGCGTATATATTAAGTGATGGAAAGGTAGTTGAGTCCGGATCATCGGAAAAAATAGCTGTAAGCGAAACCGCTCGTCGCATATATCTTGGAGACGAATTCAGATTATAAAATGGCACTTGAATTACGACAACAGCTAAAATTAACACAGCAGCTTATAATGACTCCGCAGCTCCAGATGTCAATTAAGCTTTTGCAGCTTTCCAGAATGGAGCTTATGGAAGCAATCCGTCAGGAGCTTGATGAAAATCCTGCACTGGAGGAGGCTCAGGAATTTGCCGATGAGGAATCGCGGACAGATCAATCCAAGGCTGTATCTGATGATACGCCTGCGATAAAAGAAGTCGAAATAGAAGAAAAAATTAACGATACTATTGACTGGAAAAATTATATTGATGAATACAATTCGACCGGAAAAATTGTTTTTGAAACCGAGAAAAAAAATACACCGGATTTCGAGTCATTTGTAGCTCGTAAAGAATCTTTGAATGAACATCTCCTTTGGCAACTGCTTATGACCTCTCCAACGGAGGAAAAAGAAAAGATTGGAAGCTTGATAATAGGAAACCTTAACAATGATGGTTATCTTGACATTCCTGTTGAAGAACTTATCAAAACGAGCGGTTCTTCATCCGATAAAGTTAATCAGGTATTATCGCTAATAAAAACATTTGAACCAACAGGTGTCGGCGCAAGCGATCTAAAAGAATGTCTGCTGATACAGGCAAAGCATTTTAAACTGGACAATACTATAGTTGCGGATATCATAAAAAACCATATCAATCATCTTGAAAACAAGAATTACAAGGTCATTGCCAGGACCTTAAGAATTAATATCCAGGAGGTTGTTTCTGCTGTAAATATTATAAAAGAATTTGAGCCGAAGCCGGGACGGACTTTCAGCATTGAAGAGCCTCAATATATTAACCCTGATATTTTTGTTTATAAAATTGAAGATGGTTTTTTGATATTGCTGAATGACGATGGCATCCCAGAACTTCATGTAAATTTATATTATAAGCAGTTTATAAATCGTGGCGGGCAACTTTCCGATAAAGCGAAAGAATACCTGCAAGACAAGATACGTTCAGCGTCCTGGTTGATAAAGAGTATTCAGCAACGCCAGAAAACCATCTATAGAGTGATGGAAAGCATATTGGAGTTTCAGCGGGAATTTTTTGAAAATGGGATAGCGCACTTAAAGCCTATGGTGTTAAGAGATGTTGCAGAGGATATAGGCATGCATGAATCGACAATCAGCAGAGTTACAACAAATAAGTATGCCTATACCCCGCAGGGCCTTTTTGAATTGAAATATTTTTTTAATAGCTCTATTAATCGTATCAATGGCGATCTAACATCTTCCGCCAGCGTCCAGGAAAAAATTAGACAGATTATTTTAAACGAGGATGCAAGAAAACCGTATAGTGATAAAAAAATTACAAAATTTTTAAAAGAATCAAACATAGATATTGCGAGGAGAACTGTAGCTAAATATCGTGAAATGATGAAGCTCTTATCCTCCAACAAACGCAAGCAATTTTAACATAAGGACTCGGTAAAAAAATAACTTGAGCAATTTTTGGCTTTATTTGTATTGCTCGACTCAGGTTTAGGGAGGTTTTTTAGCATGCAGACATCTGTAACTTTTAAAAATCTTGATTCCTCTGAAAATTTAAAAAAATATGTTAAGGACAAGCTTAATCGTTTTGATAAATTTCTTTATAATCCAGCAGAAGCTAAGGTTGTTCTTTCGGTTGAAAAATTTCGCCATATAGCTGAAATCAATATTATCGGTGACAGGCTCAAGATAAATGGCAAAGAAGAAACGGTTGATATGTATTCAGCTATTGATATGGTTCTAGACAAGCTTGAGAAACAGATTAAGAAAAACAAGCAGAAAAGCAGAGAACGAAGAAGTGGAACAAGAGTCAGGACAAAAGACATTATTGCTGAAGATACCGTCCATATGGATTTAGAGACTACAAAACAGATAAAGGTCAAAAATATCGAATATAAGCCGATGGATGTTGAAGAAGCGGTTATGCAAATGGACCTTTTGGATGGTAATTTCCTTGTATTCACAAATGCAAGGACAGAAAGAGTTAATGTCTTATATCAACGTAGCGACGGCCACTACGGTTTAATACAGCCCAGCAGCTAAAGGTGGCCAGTAAGTTGGAACAATATTCAATTTTTGGCTACGATATGCATAATAAATTCATCTGTGCTCAGTTGTCTTATAGACTTTCAGATAAATGATTTCACTGCGTTATCAGTCAAAATTTTCGACGACGTACACATAAGCACGACTTACTCAGATTTTTCCTTCTATCCTTGTGAAATGAATTATCTGAAAATATAGAGATTGGTGTAAGTTAGGTGGATATGATATGAAAATTCTTGATGTTTTGCCTAAAGAAGCAATTCTTTCTGACTTGAAATCACTTGACAAAAAAGGAGTTATTGAAGAGCTTGTGATTCCTGTCGCCAGCATTGCCGATATTAATAAGGAAGAAATTGTTCGGGTTCTTATGGAGAGGGAAAGACTCGGCAGCACCGGCATAGGTGAAGGCATTGGAATCCCTCATGGTAAAATGAGAGATCTTAAATCACTGGTTGTTAGTTTTGGCTTAAGCCGTCAAGGAGTTGATTTCGAGTCTATAGATGGACGACCTGCCCACATCTTTTTTCTTCTTGTAACGCCGGAGAATTCTACTGGTCTTCATTTGAAGCTGCTTGCCCGAATTTCCAGAATTTTAAAAAATAATCTATTTAAAAAGAAGCTGTTAAGTGCCGTTGACAGCGATGAAATTTTTTCCATCATCAAAAATGAGGACGATGAATTTTAGGCACTCCTCTTGGAGTGGTAATTTGACAAAATTGAAGAACTTAAAAATAATTATTATTACAGGGCTTTCGGGTTCCGGTAAGAGCACTGCAATTGCAGCATTTGAGGATGCAGATTTTTATTGTGTAGATAACATGCCGGTTAATCTTCTCCCCAAATTTTTGGAACTGCCGATAGAGGAACATGCCCTTGAAATTGCTGGGCTTGCCTTTGTAATGGATCTGCGCGAAAAAGGATTTCTTGCAAAATATTCAACTGTTTTCGAATCCATCAGTCAAAAAGGATACAATTTTAAAATACTCTTTCTTGAGGCAAATGAAAAAATATTATTACAGCGTTACAGTCAAACAAGGAGACAGCATCCTCTATCGCAGAGCAAAAGCCTTCTTGATGGGATAAAGGCTGAGAAGGTGCAATTGAAAGACCTTAGAGAAAAAGCTGACAGAATTATTGATACTTCCCATTGTAATGTTCACGAACTGAAGTCCATTATCTTCAATATTGCGCAGAAAAGCAGGAAACTGGTACCAATGAGGATAAATATCCAGTCCTTTGGTTTTAAATATGGCATTCCTCATGGCGCTGACCTTATTATAGATGTTCGTTTTCTTGCAAATCCATATTTTGTACCTGAACTAAAAGATTTGGATGGTGAAGCTGAAGAGGTCAAAAATTTTGTTTTGAATAATGAAGAAACTCCTATATTTCTTGAGAAGTATCTGGATCTACTTGATTATTTAGTGCCTTTATATGAAAAAGAAGGAAAGGCCTATTTAAAGATAGCAGTTGGTTGCACAGGTGGTCGGCATCGCTCTGTCACTATTGCGCAGACCATATATGAACATATTGATAAACAATGTAAACAGGTTGGGATTACACATAGAGATATAAGATTGTAGAGCAGTCTATACCTCGAAAGTCCACAACTTGTACTTTGCGACCTTCTGAGATATAGCCACGAAAAGCAAAAAAGCGGTATCCTTGGCCTAAATTATTATTGTACTCTTTTTTTAAAGTCTGAGAAGGAATTTTATGATAGGTATAGTTATAACTACACACTGTAACCTTGGAGATGCATTTATAGATACAGCGGAATTTATTCTTGGAAAAAGGCCTGAGGCCATGATATCGGTTTCAATAGATCTGAACGAAAATGCTGAAATTCTCCGTAAAAAAATTGCCAAAGGAATAAAAGAGGTTGATCAGAAAAAAGGGGTATTAATTCTTACAGATATGTTTGGAGGAACTCCTTCTAATTTAAGCTATTCATTTCTTGAAGAAGGACATGTGGAAGTATTATCCGGGGTAAACCTCCCGATTTTGATAAGAGCAGCCAATATTCGAGATGATGAAAACCTGAGCAGTCTTGTGGTAAACCTGGAGGCTTTTGGTAAAAAGAGTATATCTCTGGCAAGTGGAATTTTAAAAGGAAACAAGCGAAGATAACCTGTTAAACAAAAATAAGGAATATTATGAGCATTAAATTAGGGATAAACGGTTTTGGAAGAATTGGGAGACTGATATTCAGGGCTGTAATGAATCATTCTGACATTGAAGTTGTGGCTATTAATGACCTTACTGATTCAGCCACAATGGCTTATCTTCTAAGTTATGACTCAGTTCATGGAAATCTTGGTAAAGAAGTTAATGCAAAAGAAGATTCAATTGAAGTTGACGGCAGAATAGTTGCTTTTACGTCAATAAGGGATCCTGAACAACTGAGATGGAAAGAGCTTGATGTTGATATAGTTGCAGAATGTACCGGCCTTTTCAGAGATCACGAAAATGCTTCAAAACATCTTGCAGCAGGGGCACGAAAGGTTATAATATCTGCTCCTGCCAAAGAACCTGACATTACAATTGTAATGGGTGTGAACTCAAACCAGTATGACCCCAGGCAACATCATATAATCTCAAATGCATCGTGTACTACAAATTGTCTTGCGCCGGTTGCCAAGGTGCTTCTTGAAAATTTTGGCATAAAATGCGGGCTAATGACCACCATACATTCTTATACAGGTGATCAGCGCCTTATTGATTTTCCGCACAAGGACCTTCGAAGGGCCAGGGCTGCAGCTCTAAACATGATTCCAACGACAACCGGTGCTGCAAAAGCAGTATCTCTTGTACTGCCTGAACTCGAAGGCAAGCTAAACGGCCTCTCTGTTCGAGTTCCTACACCGAATGTTTCTATTGTTGATTTGGTGGCGACCATTGAAAAATCAGGAGTTACGGTTTCCGATGTAAACCATGCCCTCAAAAGCGCTTCGGAAGGAGCTCTTGCAGGTATACTTGGATATTGCGATATTCCGCTTGTATCTTCTGATTTCAACGGATCGCCGTTGTCTTCCATTGTTGATTCTGAAACAACCCAGGTAGTAGACGACATGGTTAAAGTGCTCTCATGGTATGACAATGAAGCGGGATACTCAAACAGGATGGTTGATCTGGCAGCTATGATTGGATCGCAGCTTTAATTAGAGACCTTTGCAAAATGCCCCCTTTTGCCCAATTTCGGCGTTAGGCTCAAATTTTAAGCCTCGAAATACTCAATGTATTCCTGCATTTAAAATTTTCGCCTTCCTTGAACTTGAACGAAATTGAGCATTTTTTAAAGGTCTCTATTATAAGGAGTTAAATAAAATGGAAAATCGTACACCTTTTATTGCCGGAAACTGGAAGATGTTTAAAACAATTCCCGAAGCTGTTGAGACATCAAAACAGCTTGTAAAACTTTTAGCTGGAACTAGTGGAAAAGATGTTATGATTGCGCCGCCGTTCACAGCACTTTCCTCTGTATCAGATATTATCAGGGAGAGCTGTGTTTCGCTTGGGGCACAAAATCTTTTCTGGGAAAAAGACGGCGCCTATACAGGAGAAATATCACCTGCTATGCTTGGATCAGCAGGATGTAAATACGTAATCATAGGTCATTCAGAACGGCGGCAGTATTTTGGTGATAATGACGATACTGTCAACAAAAAAATCAGGGCTGCATTAGGCTGTGGATTAGTACCAATTCTATGTGTTGGAGAATCTGAAAAAGAACGGGAATCAGATTATACATTTTCTGTACTTGACAAACAGTTTAAAAAGGGGTTAGAAGGTTTTTCTCTGGATGACCTTGAAACAACAGTCATAGCATATGAACCTGTATGGGCAATAGGAACAGGCAAAACAGCAACAAAAGAACAGGCTCAGGAGGTTCATTTGTTTTTGCGTTCTTTAATTGAAAAAGAATTTGGAGACAAACTTTCCAGTTCCGTCAGAATCCTGTATGGAGGAAGTGTAAATCCAGGCAATATTTCAGAACTTATGGCTATGCCTGATATTGATGGAGCGCTTGTCGGGGGTGCAAGTCTGAATCCTGCTACTTTCAGTAAGATTGTCGATTATAATAAACATTAAAAAGGTAATATGTCACTATTATTAATAATAATACATATAATAGCCTGTATAGCTTTAATTCTGATCGTTTTGCTGCAGACAGGAAAAGGAGCTGATATGGGAGCTGCTTTTGGAGGCGGTTCCAGTCAGACTCTTTTCGGAAGTACAGGTGCATCAACTTTTTTAACCAAAGCAACAACCACAGTAGCTATAATATTTATGATAACCTCTTTGGGGCTTGCATATATGTCCGGTCATAAAACTGGAGATTCCATTATGATTGACACAAAAATCCCAATAAAGCAGTCTGCCGAGCCTGAGAAAAACTTGCCGGCGCAAGAACCAGTGCAGAAAGAAGCAGCAACAAAAGCAGCGCCGGCTTCAGAAATAGAGGCTTCCCAGCCTGACGTGCCCGCTCAGGCAGAGAAAAATTCTCAAAGCTGAATAAAAATTATACAATATGCCGAAGTGGTGGAACTTGGTAGACACGCTATCTTGAGGGGGTAGTGGGGAGACCCGTGCCGGTTCAAGTCCGGCCTTCGGCACCAGCCATTGAAATTGATAGAAGTAATTTTTTGACTACCAACTTAAAACGAGGCACTTTTCGCTATTTTGGCTCTATCTGAGGAGTCGCTAACTGCGTTAATTTTCAGGCTGTCCTGGCCTTTACGTTGGTAGCCCAAAAATCTGAGCAAGTCGTGCTGATTTGTACGTCGTCGAGAATTGTAACTGATAACGCAGTGAAATTATTCGAGCTGTACGGTTAGATAATTCCTGAGTCCTTCCGAATGTTTTGATCCTCCTCGCCAGGTTCTATCATGTGCCGCATTCTGTCTCATTTTTGTGGTTCACTCATACTATGCGTCAGCGTGGAAATTTTTGAAAAATCAGCAAACATGCCGAACATGTCTGCTATATTGATAAGCAGAGAAAGTCTGTTTTCGCGAATCTTTTTATCTTCAGCCATAACCAAAACCCCGTCAAAAAAATTATCCACTACATTGCGTAGAGAAGCTATATCATAAAGTGCCTGATCAAAAAGTCCTTTATCAGAATCATCAAAAACTTTGTTTTTAACTTTTTTATAGGCTTCAAAAAGAGCTGCCTCGCATTTGTCCTGAAACAGATTTTTATCAACGTCTTTGCTTTTGGGGAGTTCAGCTTTTTTTATAATATTAACTACGCGCTTGAAAGCAATAGACAACGGCTCAAAGTCCGGCTTGGTCTTAAGATTTTCCAACGCTGCAGTTCTGTTCCATATATTTGGGACATGATTTGCTGAGACACTTATAACTGCTGATATAATGTCTTTTGAAAACCCTTTTTCGGCAAGGAGGCGGGCAATACGACTTTTAAGAAAAAAATATACAGCATCAACATTTTTTTTAAACTCCTGATCATTTTTTAGAGAAAAAAGTTTCATGCTCTTTTCTATCATTTCAATCAGGGAAAAAGAGAAATTTTTGCTGAGCATAATCTGAATAATACCGATGCCCTGTCTCCGAAGTGCATAAGAATCAGAAGCCCCTGTTGGAATTAGTCCAGCAACAAAACACCCGCATATGGAATCAATTTTGTCGGCAATGCTGAGAACGGAACCTGTAAGCGTTTCTGGAAGCGGCCCGCCGGAATAGCTGGGTCGGTAATGCTCCTCAATTGCGCTTGCTATATTATCGGGTTCTCCGGCATTCAGAGCATAAATTCTTCCCATAATGCCCTGCAATTTAGGGAATTCAACTACTACCTGGCTCATAAGATCGGCCTTGCACATCAAAGCAGCTTTTCCAACCTGTTCTTTAAGATCAGGCAGATGTTGATTTAAATCAGAATGATGCGAAATTCCATCTACCAGATATTCGGCTATTTTTTTGACTCGTATTACTTTTTCGTACATTGATCCCAGGTTGGCCTGAAAAAGAACTCCTTTCAGTTTCTCTATCCACTCTTCAAAGGAAGATTTTAAATCACTTCTGTAAAAGAACCTGGCATCTTCCAGCCGGGCTCTGAGCACTCTTTCATGCCCTTTTGCAACAAGCGACATATCCTTTGTACGCGTATTATTAACGCTAATAAAACAGGACATGAGTTTGCCTTTTTTGTTAATAACGCTAAAATATTTCTGATGCTCCCGCATAGCAGTAATCAAAACCTCATCAGGAAGCTCAAGAAATTTTGTATCAAACTTTCCTGCAACGACTGCCGGGTATTCAACAAGGTTGGTTACAATATCCACGAGTTCATAATCCTGTAGCACACTGCCATTCAGGCTCTTTGCAACTTTTGCTGTCTCGCTTTCAATAATTTCCCTTCGTTTTCTTGAATCCACCAGCACATAAGCTGAACAAAGTGTTTTTATGTATTCATCTGGATTAGAAATCTTTATTCTGCCGGGTTGCATAAAACTGTGACCTAATGTGTATCTGCTGCTTTTAATATTCCACACCATAAAAGGAATTATTTTATTCCCCAAAAGAGCAAGTATGGTATGAACTGGTCTTGCAAATTCAACAGACAGATCCGCCCATCTCATAGTTTTGGGAAAAGGTATAGCAGTAATCACATCAGGGAGTATGCTTTTTAGAAGAAGTTCGGTTTTCAAGCCGGATTCTATCTTTGTTGCGCATAAATAAGTGCCCTTTTTCGTCTCCTTGATTATTATATCTTTAACTGAAACACCGATTTTCTCAGCAAATTTTTCAGCCGCTATGGTAGGTTTACCCTGTTCATCAAATCCTATACTTGCGGGAGGCCCTGTCACCTCAGTTGTAAGAGGTCTCTGCCTGTCTGAAACATTTTTTACCTCAAAAACAAGTCTTCTTGGTGTTCCAAAAGTCTCAGCAGTTCCATGTTCAATACGTCCATCAGCCAACTTTTTTAAAAGCATACTTGATAATGCATTCAATGCCGACTTTATATAACCTGCCGGAATTTCTTCTGTACCTATTTCAAGTAGTAAATTGTCCATATTTGCCTCTTTTTTCAAAGGTCTTTTATTTAGAACCTACATTTCGCATTTAAAATCATGTGATTCTTTAATTAGACATACCATATATTGCATAGCGTACATCACTAACCACATCATAGTGAGAGCGGTAAATTATCAGCACTTTTTCAGCAAAAAAATGTGATAATTAACCTAAGCAACATATGGACAATGACTTGCCACACACCACAACATGTTGCATTATTTAAGTGCGAAATCTAAGTTATACCTGAAGCGGATATATTTTCAAAAATCTAAAGTATCACGTTTATTTCAAGTTAAGGTTGGGAAACCCATAGGCTTCTCTTTGTATCAGATATTGTTCTGCACAAGCTCTCGCAAGGTTTCTAATACGTACAATATAACCGGTTCTCTCTGTAACGCTTATTGCTCCGCGAGCGTCGAGTATATTAAAGGTATGTGAACACTTTAAGCAGTATTCGTAGGCAGGAATAACGAGTTTTTCTTTAATAATACGAATGGCTTCGGCCTCGTACTTATTGAAAAGATCAAGCAGCATATCAACATCCGCCAGCTCAAAATTATATATTGACTGCTCAATCTCCTGCTGGTGATGAACATCTCCATAAGTTGTATTGTTATTCCATTGCAAATCATAAACATTATCTATTCCCTGCAAGTTCATGGAGATACGTTCAAGACCATAAGTGATTTCTACAGATACGGGATGCAGTTCGATACTGCCTGCCATCTGAAAATATGTAAATTGTGTAATTTCCATACCATCCATCCAGACTTCCCAGCCAAGACCGGATGCCCCTAGTGTGGGCGACTCCCAGTCATCCTCAACGAATCTGATATCATGCTCAAGGCTATCTATTCCAAGTGCCTTCAGGCTTTGCAAATACTGCTTCTGAACATCTAAGGGAGAAGGTTTGAGTATTACCTGAAACTGATAGTAATGTTGCAGTCTGTTTGGATTTTTACCATAACGACCATCTGTGGGACGTCTTGAAGGCTGGACATAAGCCGTATTCCAGGCTTCAGGGCCAAGTACCTTTAATAGAGTTGCCGGATGAAATGTTCCGGCGCCAACCTCTATATCATATGGTTGAACCAGCACACATCCCTTACGCGCCCAGAATTTCTGCAGTGATAGTATAACTTCTTGAAAATTCATTGAACAATTAAACCTTTCGAGTCTATCCCTACATCAAGCATACGGGATTCTTCTCTTTCTGAAAGAATAGATTCCCACTCTTTCTCTAATCCTGCGATATCTTTGATTGCACCGATTGCCCATATGCAGCCGCCGCCTCCTGCACCAGTGAATCTTGCACCACAATTATTTTCAACTGCCGAATCGACAAGCTTTTCACCCATTGAATCAAGAACTTCAGGTGTCATCTTTTTCCTTAAAGCCATTTCTCCGTTCATTGATTCGGCTGCATATTTAAAATCGCATCTAATTAAAGCATCAACGAATTTATGCGTATAAGCAATTATCTCTACCCATCGTTCCCTGTATCTTCCTGAAAGAAACTGTTTTACCCATTTCCCGTTAATATCCTTTGATACATGCGGAATTCCGCAATAAGCTAATAAAAGATGTTTCTCAAAATTTCTAAAGAATTTTTTTTGATAAACAGCTTTTTTTTTAAAACAAGGACCTTTAATTCCATCAAGCCAATACCATATGTTAACTCCTCCATAAGCAGCAGCCAGTTGATCCTGGAGACCGCAAGGCACGCCTGCGACACTTCCCTCAATAGCATATGCAAGCATGGCTGTATGCTTTTTTGACAAAAGGCCGCTCGCTCCAATTTTTTCAAAAATTCTCGAAAACACAGCAACAAGGGCGACCGCCGCTGAAGAAGATCCGCCGAGTGCGCTTCTGGATGGTGACGAAGATTCAATCTGAATATGGACGCCTTGGACCCCGAAATATGCTGCAATTGCAAACATAAGCCCAAGAGAATGATCAAAAGGTGCTGTATCTATTGAATATTCAACACTTTTAAACCCTTTTGAAGATACCTTCACCATACCTTTATTATATGCGGAAAGGCAAACTCTCGTCCTTAGGTCTAATGCTATATTAAATGTACAAGGGGAAAAATGTCTGAGCGGATAATGAAAAGTACTGATATCCAGGGTTCCTCCCATGTCAATCCTGCATGGCGCAGATGCCTCAATAAGCTCTGATTTAAGTATGTTTTTCAAAGCAATTGCCTCTTATTTGCCTCAGGAATTTCAAGCTCCGTGGCTCCATCCCAAGATGATAAGGCACAAACGCCTCTAGGAATTTCAACCCCTCACTTAAAGCTGTTTTTGTAAATCTGATCCTTCCCGCTTTTTTTAAATTACCGCTTTCAACCCATAGTAACTGTTTTATTGTTCCCTTGGAAAGATATATTTTATCTAACGCAGGAGAAAAACATCTGTCGCAAATAAGACAGCCTTTAACAACATCAAAAGCAATCTTAACTTTTTTGATCGCTTCTACTTCAATTCGGCAGTTGCCGCATTGAGCCAAATCCGGACAAAAACCAGATAGTTTCATAAATCTAATCTGAAAAATTATACTCAAGGCATCCTGGGATATATTACCAAGATCTAATTCTCCAAGAACGCTCTGAAAAAGTTGATATATGTGAACCTGTTTTTTTCCATCTTCCATCCACATATTAATCAATTCAGCCCAGTAGCTGGCATATGCGATTTTAGTTATTTCTGTTCTGATTTTTGAAAACGGCTGTTTTAATGCTGCCTCCTGTAGAACAGGCAATCCCTTGCCGCGGCTGGAACTACAAACTACTTCCAAGACAGAAAATGGTTCAAGGACTCCTGAAAATCTTTTAACGCTTTTTTTCGCCGATTTTGCAATTACTGAAATTTTTCCTTTATTTAACGTAAAAAAATTAATTATTAAATCATAGTCACCAAAATCAATACGACGGAGAATAATAGCAGGCGTAGAAAAACTTGACATTTATTAAATACCAAGGAGGGTTGTGGCTATCTCAAAATAGAAAAATACGCTGATAATATCGACAGATGTTGTTACAAAAGGACTGGAAGCTACGGCAGGATCTATATTTATTCTTGCAAAAGCCATAGGGACAATAGAGCCTAACAAGGCAGCAACTGACATGGAACAGATAACGGAAAGTCCAACGGACAGCGCAAGTCCCCAAGTATCATAACGCAATTGAGCCACTATACCAATAAGAAAGCCATATACTATACCCAGGATAAAACCGACAGATAGTTCTTTAAAAACAACAGCCCAGATATCTCTTACATTGAGCTGCCCTGTTGCAAGGCCACGTACAACAATAGAGGAAGACTGGGTGCCGATATTTCCACCCATATTCATTATTACCGGTATAAAAGCCGCAAGATAAGCGAGCTTGCTCAAACTGCCTTCAAAACGACAAATAATAAAAAATGCAATTATACCTCCAACACAGCTTGCAAATAACCATGGCAAACGAGTCTTCGTGCTTTTAAAAACAGACTGGGTTTCGATAAATTCCTCACCTGCCCCAGCCATTTTCAATATATCCTTTGTGGCCTCCTCTCTGATAATATCAATAATATCATCGACAGTAACTATACCAACCAGCCTGTTTGTGTCATCTACAACAGGAACAGCCAGGATATCATAACGGGCAACTATCTTAGCCACCTCTTCCTGATCCATTCCTGTCTGAACGGAAAAAACATCAGTCGTCATAAATTGTTTAAGGGGAGTCTCAGGATGGACTACGACTAATTGCCTTAATGAACTCACGCCTACAAGCCTGCCATGATCATCCGCGACATAAAGATAAAAAGGCATCTCAACATCCAGATGTTCTTTCTGCAGCGACTCAATTGCCTCTTTTGCGGTTGTATCCTCTTTCAAGGCAATAAAATCCGGAACCATAATACCGCCGGCCGTATCATCCCCATATCGCAGTAAGTCTTCAACCTCTTCAGACCCCTCTTTTTTCATCTTCTCGAGGATGGTATCAGACTTTTCCTTGGGCAGTCGTCCTATTATGTCGGCAACATCATCTGTAGGCATTTGTTCCAGGATCTCGACAAGTTCATCCAAATCCATATCTTCTATGAAGCTAGAAAAGATATCTTCATCAAGCTCGCTGAAAAGGGCACCCTTTTGCTGTGCGTCCTTTATCATATTAAAGAGCTTGTGCTGGTTAAGAAGCGATAAAGAACGGAACACAACAGACATGTCAGCCGCATGTGTCTTGTCTACAATCTTGCGGAGATGAGTTGTGGCATCTCTTCTCAACAATCTTTTGATGCTTTCAACAAGTATTTTATTGCGTTCACTCAGCATAATTTTTTCTCTATACTTTTACTGAACCCTCCCACCTGATCCATGACCCCCTGACAACTAATCCCTGCCGGCTATTTTATAGTTTTTATATGAGACCTCTTCCGAAGTTTATCTATCCATAAACGGAATTTCTTATCAACTATCTCTTTATAAAGTATATCTTCAATCTCAGGGGATGCCTCTTCAAGTGACTGCCCTGGAACATTAACAATCTCCTGAATATAGAATATCTGATACCCTTGATCAGTATCAAGCACCGGCGTAAACTCATCTGTTTTCATATCTTTTATTGCTTCTTGTATATTGAGAGAGAGTTCTTTAAGTTCAAATAAACCTAATCCGCCTTCATCACTAACGTATGATGATTCAGAGTAAGTTCTGGCTATTATATCAAAAGGTTTCCCCGCCTTCAATTCTGTTAAAACTATCTCCATTTTTTCTAATAGCACAAGTTTTTCTTCTTCAGAAGCGAAATAAGGCACTTTCATAATTATGTTGCTGAGGCGATATTTCTTTATTCCGCGATACTTGTCACTGTGGCTTTTGTAGTAAAGCTCTATATCCTCTTTCGTAATTACGATTTTGGATTTTATCTCAAAGTTAACCAGTTTCGCCCTGAGTATCTGATCCTTTATACGCTTCCGATACTCCTCCATGGTTAAACCTTCCACACCCAGTATCCCCCTAAGCTCTTCATCAGTAAAAAAATTTGCTTCTTTTAGACGCTCTATTGCACTATGTATCTCATCATCACTGACCGTAATTTTAGATTGCTTTATCTGCTGATCAGTAAGTTCTTGGTCAATAAGCTGGTTAAGGATTTCTTCCCGAATGTTGAATAGCATCTGGCGCTCCTCCTCAAGCGAATAACCAAACGCCATTATTCTATCAGCATATGGCTTAAACGACTCGTCAAGTTCGGAAAGTAAAATTATATCATCGTTAACAACGGCAACGATTCGGTCAACAATTTCTGAGCTCTGTGCATCAGCAATCATGAAGAAACTAAGAGTACAAAAAATAACTTTACAAAATATTTGCCTAAAATTTTTATTCATTATCATTGAAATGTGTAATTGATTTTTTTCGTAATAGTTTAGGTCAGGTTGTTGGCAGGTTGGATGAAGCATAATCAGTTATGTCAGGTTTAACCCAACCTGCGAATATCAAGCAATTACCAAAATATAGTTTCAGTGATCGAAACCCAACAAATCATAAGGTAGGGGTTTTCGTTCAGACAACAGTTAACCGGTTACGCGTGAGCTTTAGATATAATTAAATTCAAAGCAGGAAACTGTTTGAGCGTATTATGATGAAGCAATCTCTTCCCATAGCTCTATGTTTATCTCAATTCTATAATTTTTTGAGTTTTTTAATCCAATCTTTATAAGCTTCTTCAGCCTTTTCTCTACGTAAATGCTTTACAATAAATTTATTAATATTTGCAGGGTTATCTTTTGAACCAGAATTAAAAAAAATCTCATGAATAAGTCATCGGTTTTCTTCACGCACAGAGAGTATAATTCCCCTGTTTTTACTGAAACCAGCTTTTGTGTATTACCTAAACATAAAGAAGGCAAACAAAAAGCGATGAGTTATTTATTCCAAATTCCCAAGATATATAAAGGGTGTTGAAAAGATTGATAGTTTATTTTATAAAAACAATTGGTTAAAGCATAAAAAGTCTCTATAATGGTGTGAAAATAATCCTTCACCAAAAAGATTTTCCATACCAGAATGGAGGTTTTCCATGTCCCCACAAAAATATCAGGCGAATTATCAAAAAAACGACTAAGGGACTTCCCTGAAAATAAACTACCCGATTTTAAAATATTACCACGTTATTATAGGATGTTATGAAATTATTTGGGTAGAATATTATAAGGGAACTCCCTAATGCATTTTTGCCTCTAAATCTGAGCCTCATAATTTTGTATCGCCAAGCCATACATACTGGTAGGGATTTAACACTAATGAATCTGTGTTAAACATTTTACCGGTTAAAAGATCTTTCATATCAGACGGCACTCCTTTTCCCGATAAAGACAAAGAAACATATTTGGATGAAATATTTGTAAATGAATAGATAGTCTGATTGTTGCAATACCTTACGATAGCAAATATTTTAGCATCAATATCAAGCACCTCGAATGAAGCGTTTGGATGAAAAGCCCGCTGCCCTTTTCTGACTTTGATTAAATTCATATAAGAAGAAAAAATTCTGGAACGAAAACTTTCGGGATTTATTAATTGAGATAATACTTCTTCAATTTGAAGTTTTTCTCTATTTATAGTTCTATGCCTATTTGTATGCTCAACCCCTTCTCTCCAGTTCCGTGAACCCAGGATGCTGTGAATATACACAGCAGGCACTCCAGGGAGAGCAAACTGTATAGCCTGTGAAGCAAGGAATCTATTAATGCCCATTTTTTTTTCATTGTTTATGAAGGCATCGACATAAGAAATATTCATCTCATAAGGATTTTCCGTTCCGTCAGGATTCTTCTTAAATGAAATGTATCCGCCATTTCTTCTGACTATTTCTACAAGCCGACTAATTTCTTTATCCGGCAATATCCCCTCTAGTGGCCGCACACCAATGCCGTCATGCGAAGCTGTAAAATTGAAAAAGGTGTTGCTTGATGATTCTAATTTGAGTCCCTTTGCCCAATTTGACAGAATTTTTGAATCTCCAATTGCAAACGAATAAAAAAGTAGCGGCGGCAATGTAAAATTATAAACCATCTGTGCCTCGTTTTTACCGTCTCCGAAATAGCTTATATTTTCTTCATGAGGTACGTTTGTTTCCGTAATAATTATAACTTCAGGAGCAATTAAGTCTAATACCATGCGAAAAAGTTTAACAATGTCATGAGCTTGGCTTAAGTGGATACAATTTGTACCTATCTCTTTCCACAGATACGCAATAGCATCAAGACGTATGACTTTTGCTCCATTTTCTACATAAAAAAGCAGGACTTCAATCATTTTTTCAAGAACATCATGACTTTTATAATTGAGATCAATCTGATCGGCGCTGAATGTCGTCCAAACATGAACTGCCTTTCCCGAATTTTTTTTGAATTTAGTTAGTAATGGCAAGGATCGAGGCCTTACCACATTTGACAAATCAGTTGATGGATCAACTTCTATGCAAAGATCTTCATATCCTTTCTTTTCATCTAAATATTTATTGAACCAGCTACTTTTTGATGAAATATGATTTAAGACAAGATCAAACATAAGTTTAAAATTGGTGCCTAACTTTTTTATATCTTCCCAGGATCCAAGCCCAGGATTAACAGAATAAAACTCTTCAACTGAAAAACCATCATCCGAGGAAAAGGGGAAAAACGGCAGGATATGTATAGTAGAAAAAATTCCCTTAAAGTATTTATCTGAAAAATTATAAAGTGTCTTCAGAGGAACTTCTCCCTCTTTATTTAAAGAATCACCATAAGTTATCAAGATCACATCCTCATGAGAAAAATAATTTTTTCCTTTTGTTTTTTGTTTAAAAGGGAACCTTTCTATTAATTTAAGAATTTTATTAAATGCAAGGTTTGCATGCTCTTCACCATATATCTTTTTCAAGATACTCCTTATGGCATCAATTTTTTCCATTATTATTCACCCGAGTGTAACCTTTTTGCGTAAATATTAACTATAGCCATAACTATCTGAAAGGCTTAAAAATAAAAACGGTAGACATCATTCCTCCAATAAATGACTCTGTTGATTTACTATCTTCTCAAAGAGATCGACATAATATGCGGTATATGTAAAGCAAATTAGCTACAATACCTTGTGCCATGATTTTTAAAATGGGAGCAAATCAAGATAGTCATTTATTATGATATTGGTGAAAAACCAACAAATAAGCAAAAAAATTATGGCGAATACGCTTGATGGGAGAACTTTAATCAGGCAATAATAGCCTACTTTTCAACACCCTTTAATCAAGAAGCTATAGGGGATAATCTCCATGATTATATATAAAATCAAAATAATAGTCGTAGTATCCGTTATTTTTAGAACCGTCATTTTCATCATGGGATGTAACATTTCCAGTATAAGATTTTTCTAAATTTGCCAACCATAATTTTTTTGAAAAAGAATAGAGAACCTGTTTAAGCATTTTGGCTTCACTAATAATTTCTTTGTTGTCCTGGATAAACATGTCAATCCCATCAATTATTGCCTTGATATTTCTTATATATTCAGTATGATCAAGCCGTTCTTCAATATATATTTTATGAAACTCGGATATAATATATTTTGTCGTACCTTCAATAGCATCTATACACTTCATGGTATCTCAATTTGGAATATTTAGAGGTTTATTTGTTCAAATCTCCAATTTATTGCGATATTGATGAAAAATTAACATCTAATAGGAGGAAGGATGCAATCATATTCAGTAGAGCAAAGCATAATTGAAGGTGAACTGGAAGTCAAAGACCTTTTCGTGGATGCGCAAAACGACGCTGCTCAATTTGAAGCATATAAAATGGGAAGAGATATTATTGGATAGAGTAATCCAGATTGGTTTAACCGCAATGAAGTGTTACTTTGCAGAAAAAGGCACGTATATTAAAATTTTTTGTTTCGAGCCCTAAAGTTCAATGAAGCCGGCGAGCGGACTTGAACCGCTGACCTGCTGATTACGAATCAGCTGCTCTACCATCTGAGCTACGCCGGCATATTGAGATTTTTGGAAAATGTCCCCTTTTGCCCATTTTTTGTATCAGGCTCAAATTTTAATCCTAGAAATATTTAATATCTTCCTCCGGTTAAAATTTTCGTCTTCCTTGAACTGGAACAAAATTGAACCTTTTCCAAAGGTCTCATATAAATAAAGGATTACTTTTTTTATGAGCCAAAATCAAGAAAATATTGCATTTAAATCCTTGATTAATCAAATTTTTCACAGGGATTGTGGAATAGATTGTATTGGATTGTCCGGATCTGATATGGCATTTTTTGTATCAAGGTTGTATTCGGAACATAGAATGCCTTTTATTGTGATAGTGCCTTCGCAAAAACAAGGCGAAATGTTTATAAATGACCTGTCTTTTTTTATAAATGAATCCGATCTGCATGTAATAGACTTTCCTCCTTACAATATATTACCTTTTAAAAAACTATCTTACCACAATGAAACAGCAGCAAAAAGGATCAGCGTACTTTACCGGATTATTAATGATGAGTCGCCGTTCATTGTTGTTACTACTGTTAGCGCTCTTTTGCAAAAGCTTATTCCCAAACAGGAAATTTGCAACTATGCCGAGCTTATTATGGCAGGCGAGGATATAGAACGAGATCATTTGATCGAAAAATTGATTTCCGGCGGATATGTCAGGTCAACGATTGTGGAGGAACATGGTGATTTTTGTATAAGAGGAGGTATTCTTGATATATTTTCTCCATTCTATCCTGATCCGCTAAGGATAGAGCTTTTGGGAGATACAGTAGATTCATTGAGGTTTTTTTCAGCAGCAACACAGAGAACTATAAAAAATATCAATGAAGCAGTCATTCTCCCTGCCAGAGAAGTGATTTTGAAAAAAGAGTCTGTAGTTCAGATAATCGGCAGGATTAGACAGCAGGCATCAGATTTTGACATGCCCGTAAGCAAGGTTAGAACTATCGTTGATATTATCAGGAAAGAGGGTTTTTTTTCGGGGATTGAAGGCTTAATGCCGCTGCTTTATCCAAAACTTGATACTTTTTTTGATTATGTTCCGGATAATACGAATTTTGTTCTGATAGAGCCAAAAAATCTTGAAAACATTGCTATTGAATCGCAAGAGCAGGCAAAAATAAACTACCAGAATGCCTGCATGGAAAAAAGGCTGTGTGTTGAGCCCGATTCTCTTTACCTGAGATGGTCAGAGGTTAAAGAGATGCTTTTACAAAAAAAGCCGTTAGCATTAAAGATGCTTTCTGTATTAAGCGAGAGCTGGGACAGGGGGATGACTTTCCCGCAGTATAATTTTTCAGTGATAACCAACATCTCTATCAACGAGCAGATCAAGTGCCGTCGTGTGGATGAGAAACAGTATTTGCCTTTAGCTGACTGGATTAATGACAAGAAGCGTTTCGGCCATACCACAGTTGTTGTTTGCAGCAACAGGGCACGTGCCGGTAACCTGAGATCCATACTTTCGCCATATGGTATTCAAGCTAAGTTTGTTGATAGTTTCCACCATGTTGAACTCAGCACGAATTGTGTTTATATATGCTATGGTGCTCTTTCATCCGGTTTTGTCTTGCCCGACTTGTCTTTGGCCATTATCACGGAAGATGAAATATTTGGAAAGCAGCATAGAAAAGTAAAGCCAAAACAGCCGATACAAACCGAACAGCTTTTATTCGAAGATCTTAAAAAAGGAGACTTTGTTGTTAACACAGAACACGGCATAGGCAGATTCGATGGTTTGGTAAAATTGAATATAAACGGAGCGATAAATGATTTTCTGCTTATTTATTACAGGGATGAAGACAAACTCTATCTTCCTGTAGAACGTATGAACATGGCACAGAAATACGTTGGGGTTGATGGAATGCAGCCGGTTCTTGATAAAATGGGCGGGAAAACATGGGATCGAGTTAAAAAGAGGGTTAAGAAATCAGTAGAAAAAATTGCAGGGGAACTTCTTGAAATCTATGCGACGCGTAAATTTAATAAAGGCTATGCTTATAAACATATAGACAGCTATTCCAAAGATTTTGAATCGGATTTTTCATATGAGGAAACAGTTGACCAGCTTAGAGCAATAGAGGACGTGCTGCATGATATGAAGCTCCCAAGCCCTATGGACAGGCTGGTGTGTGGTGATGTTGGTTACGGCAAGACAGAGGTTGCGCTTCGCGCATCGTTTATGGCTATAAATAATGGGAAACAGGTCGCTGTACTGGTTCCGACTACAGTTCTTGCAGAGCAGCATTTTTTGACCTTTTCTGAACGATTTAAGAATTATCCCTTTAATGTGGCATGCCTGAACAGATTTAGAACTAAAAGGGAGCAACTCGACATTATCAATAATCTGAATACAGGCAAAATAGATATTGTTATCGGAACTCACAGGCTCTTGCAAAGAGATGTAGATTTTAAAGATCTGGGCCTTTTTGTGATTGATGAAGAACAGCGCTTTGGTGTTAAGCAAAAGGAGATGTTGAAAAAAATAAGGACAACAGTTGATGTTTTGGCATTAACAGCAACTCCCATACCCAGGACCCTTCAA
>JAJSZP010000019.1 GCA_030262775.1 Deltaproteobacteria bacterium
AAAGGAGAAGCATTTTAGCGATGTATTTTTTGGATTCAACAGGTTTATTTTTTTGAAACATGTAACTAAAAAAAACTAAAAATCGGTCTTGACATGGGGTCCACTTTAGGGCTTGTAAAAAATATAAGCTGGTGGCGATGCAGGGAGTTGAACCCCGGACACTACGGATATGAGCCGTATGCTCTAACCGACTGAGCTACATCGCCATAAATTTTTGATTCTCAATTTTAACAACGGATTCTCTAACAACTCAACGGCCTTAAGTCAAGTCGAAAAGATAATTTATGCTTAATTCCTATGATGGAAAAGATTCGGCTATTTCAATCGTAAATTCATCCAGATTCTCCGGAAGATCGGCGAATACTATCATAAACGGTATAATTGAGCCCTCTTTAACCTTGATATTAGATTTATTATCGCCTAAACGGTTCGAAAGCCTGTTATTTATAACGTCAAGATCCATATTCAGAAGGTCAAGTTCTGACAGTATCGTGCCGCAGTAAACTGTTTTTGTTTTTGAAAGTATCTTTCCCTTTGTATAGAGTTTGCCGGTTATGCTTATATAACTACGGGCACCGGAATATCCATTTTGTGCTTTGCCCGTAATTACAAGGAGTTTTCCAATTTTTGAGTTTTCTACAAATTTATTGTTTATATCAGAAGTGTAAATTTCAAGATTTCCGGCATCCTGAACTTCAGGCTTTAACAAGTCACTGACAAAGGGAATATTGATCCCGATGCTGTCGAGCAGCACATATGTACCATAAGCGCCGCCAGTCAAGAGCGTTGCAAGTAACAATAAAAGGACAGGCATGCTTATCCTTTTATTCGCAGCAACCTTTGATAAACTTTTATCGGCTATTATGCCTTCTTCTATCTTATCAGTGATTGCTGTTGATTTTTCAGCCTCTTGTTCATCAGATATAGTCCCCATATTAAATGCTTTTGAAGCTTCTTCTTCATCCTCTGTCTTTTCAGCAGCATTTTCTTTATGGATTATATCTTTATCTATCTCTTCTGTTACAACAGCTATTTCAATTTCTAATTCAGCTTCGGTTTCAGCCTGTGTTTCATCAATTTCAAACTCCAGATCAAGATCAAGTTCAAGGCCGGCTTCTTCGGGCTTCTTTTCGACTTTGGCATTTTCTTCAAAAGCCTCATCCGCCGCAAACTCAATACCTTCTGATTTTTCTTCAGCCTTGTACTGTACGCCCGATTCTATTTCTTCGGCAAGTACGGCTTCATCAAGTTCTGTCTCAACTTCACTTGACTTGTATGGTTTCTCAGAGAATGAAGAAGGATATGTCTTTTCAGCAGCATCTTCTTTATGGATTATATCTTTATCTATCTCTTCTGTTTTATTTTCTTCAATTTTTGTTCCAGTCTCTTTGTCTTCTGTTACAACATCTATTTCAATCTCTAAGTCAGCTTCGGTTTCAGCCTGTGTTTCATCAATTTTGGACTCCATATCAAGATCAAAGCTGGCTTCTTCGGGCTTCTTTTCGACTTTGGCATTTTCTTCAAAAGCCTCATCCATCGCAAACTCAATACCTTCTGATTTTTCTTCAGCCTTGTACTGTACGCCCGATTCTATTTCTTCGGCAAGTACGGCTTCAAGTTCTGTCTCGGCTTCACTTGACTTGTATGGTTTCTCAGAGAATGAAGAAGGATATGCTAAAAAAACATTTTTACACTTTGAACATCTAACTTTTGAACCAGTCTGTTCCAGAAGGCTTTCATCTATGTTGAACCGTGTATCACATTCATTACATGTAATAAGCATAAGGAGTTCTCACCGGTTATTGTTTAAGATGGTAGATAGCAGGTAGATTTCTGTAATCTTCGGCATAATCAATCCCATAACCAACAACGAAGCCTTTTTCTATCCTGTAGCACGGGTAAGCAACCTCTATCTCCGTCTCACGGCGTTCATATTTATCAAGCAGAGCGCAAATTTCGACACTCTTTGGATCAAAAGATTTTAGATAATCAATGAGATATTTTAAAGTTAAACCAGTATCAACTATATCCTCAACAATGAGAACGTCTTTATTTTTAATATTGATTTCAATATTTTTTGTTAAATTTATTTTTTTAGACGAAACAGTATTTGAACCATAGCTGGAAATACTGACAAAATCAATTTTAACTGGAATAGTGATTTTTCGTATTAGATCGGACATAAATACAAATGCGCCTTTTAAAACCCCAATAAGAACAAGTTCGCTGTCTTTATAGTCATATGATATTTTTTGCGCAACATCAGCAACCATCTTTTCAATATCATCTTTATTAAGTACGGGAATTAAGTCAGTCATAATGATTCTTTAATTACGCATCTATAGATTTTCAGACAAACAATTTCATTGCGTTATCGGTCAGACTTCTCAACGCCGCACCAACATATACGCCTTACTCGAAGTCCTCTCTATCCTTGTAAAAAAATTAATAAATTTTAACCCGAGTTGACAGGATAACATTTATAACTAAAATTGTTTTAGTACATTAAAAAAGCTGTCTTGTCAATAAATTTGCTTTGTTACAGTCCAGTATCAGCCAATTCTTCAATCAACTTTTTTTGCTTTCTAGTAAGCTTTTTCGGCAGATTGACACTGACGAGCACATAAAGATCGCCCTTTCCTTTTTCCTTCATATAAGGAAGCCCGTGGCCTGAAATACGCATCGTGGTCTTGTGTTTTGTTCCAGGCGGTATTTTAAGGGATAATTCCTTGTGATAAATAGTGGGAACAGGTATGTTTGTTCCAAGTATAGCCTTGCTCATTTTTATTTCTGCGTTTGTATAAAGATCGTATCCTTTAACTGTGAATACCGGATCATCATAAACATTGGAAAGGATATAAAGATCTCCCGGAGGTCCACCATATGGACCCGGCTCACCCTTTCCGGCAAGGCGCAGTTTTTTGCCGGTTATCATGCCTTTTGGTATTTTGATTGTTATTTTTTCATTATGTCCAGCACGATTAAATTGTACGGTTTTGCTTGTTCCGGAGGCTACTTCCTGGAGGGTCAAAGGTATTTCATATACAAAATTCGATCCCTTGATCCTCGTCTGACAGCGCCTTGCTTGATTGCCAAACGGGGTCTCACCACCAAATGAAAATCTTCTACCACCTCCACCCTGGCTGGTGAAAAAATTTTTATCTCCAAACCCGAATTCTTTTAAAATATCGGTAAAGTCAAATCCTCTGAAGATGTCTTCCTGCGAATACCTCTGACGGAACCCAGTTGAGCCAAATGTGTCATATTGTTTGCGTTTTTCCTTATCGTTTAATACAGCGTAAGCTTCACTTATTTTTTTAAATTTAGCTTCAGCATTTTTATCATCCCTGGCATGGTCGGGATGGTACTTCATGGCAAGCTTCCGATATGCCTTCTTAATTTCAGTGCCGGAAGCATTTTTGTTTATGCCAAGTATTTTATAATAATCCGTTTCGGACATTTTAATATTCCCTTATTAAATACTAATAATCAGCGTTATTATTTGAAATTAAAGAATAATTTTTAAAATAAATTTAAGGTTTTTATGTGTCAGGAATTAAAAAGTTACATATTTTTTACTTCTAAATTCTACCATTAAAGGCTTTAATGGCAACCATAAGTACGGACAGTGCGGAAGGGGTGATACCTTCTATACGGGATGCCTGTCCCAGTGACTTCGGCCTTATGGAAGAAAGCTTTTTCCTAAGCTCATTTGAAAGACCATGAACCTTTGTAAAATCGAAATCTTTCGGGATTTTCATCATCTCCAAGTTTTTAAATTTTTCTATCTCTCGAAGTTGTTTTTTTATATAACCTTCATATTTTATTTCTATTTCTACCTGTTGTGCAACCTTTTTGTTTATATCGTCAGGGCTTTTAGATAGGGCCTCTATGGTTTGATAATCAATTTCAGATCTCTTAAGAATTTGATCAAGATATATTCCATTGGTTATGGGTTTTGTCCCGCAACCAAGTAAATAGTTGTTTGTTTCTTCTGACGGTTTAATTATCGTTCCTTTTATTCTATTTATTTCTTTTGTTATCATTTTTTGTCTTTCTTTCACATCTTTTAAGGCATCATTGCCAATAAGACCGAGTGAATGCCCTGTTTTCATCAGCCTTAGATCTGCATTGTCCTCACGCAGCATAAGCCTGTATTCCGCCCTTGATGTAAACATCCGGTATGGTTCCAGCGTACCTTTAGTTACAAGGTCATCTATCATGACGGCCAGGTATGCCTGTGACCTGTCCAAGATAAAAGGCGGTCTTCCCTGAACTTTGCATGCAGCATTAATTCCTGACCAGATTCCCTGAGCAGCAGCTTCTTCATAACCTGAAGTCCCGTTTATCTGGCCGGCAGTAAACAGCCCTGAAATCAATTTTGTTTCAAGGGTAGGTTTGATCTGAACAGGATTTATATAGTCATATTCAATAGCATATGCAGGTCTTATGATTTCAGCTTCTTCTAGCCCTTCAACAGATCTGACAAACTGAATCTGAATTTCCATTGGAAGGCTATTCCCAAGACCGCTGGCATAAATTTCATCTGTATCAAGTCCTTCCGGTTCCAAAATAACCTGATGGCTCTCTTTATCGGGAAACCTTACGATTTTATCTTCGAATGAGGGGCAGTATCTGGCGGGGATACCTTTTATAATTCCGCTATACAGGGGAGAAAATTTAAGATTGTCTTTTATTAACAGGTGGCTTTTCTTATTGGTATGCCCTATATAGCTTGGAATTTGAGGCATGGTAATCTTTTTGGTAAAAAAAGATATCGGTGTAGGAGCCTCGTCAGCGTCCTGTTTTTTGAACTTTGAAAAATCAATACTTGATTTTTTCAGCCTTGGAGGGGTGCCGGTCTTTAGCCTGCCTAACTGAAAACCCAGTTGTTTAAGATGTACAGGTAACCCATAAGAAGCAAACTCACCGGCTCTTCCAGACTTAACTGAATTAAATCCTATGTGGACAAGGCCGCTTAAAAATGTTCCTGTAGCAAGTACCACCGCCCTGGCCTGATAACCGAATCCTGTACAATCTTCAACTCCAGCTATGCTTAGGTTCTCTATCACAAGACGTTCGATCATTGTTTGTTTGAGGTCTATATTCGGCTGTTTTTCTATTACAGCTTTCATGGCCATATGGTAGCGGATTTTGTCGTTTTGAGTTCTGGATGAATGGACTGCGGGTCCTTTTTTTGTATTCAGCGTTCTGTATTGTATCGCTGTTTTATCTGTAATTTTTGCCATCTCGCCGCCCAGGGCATCAATTTCTTTTACTAGCTGTCCTTTTGCTATACCGCCTATTGATGGGCTGCATGGCATTGACGCCACCTTATCCAGATCTATGGCAACAAGAAGAACGCTGCAACCCATTCGAGCTGATGAGAGCGCAGCTTCACATCCTGCATGGCCAGCGCCTATAACAATGATATCGTATTTTTTATGGTATAAACTCATGTGATAATTATGTTTCGTATAGCAACAATATTTTCGCTAACCGGCTTGATCATTTTGAACGTTTGCAAAATTATCAAAATAGATAAACAAAAAGTTACAAGCTCATTTTTATGTAATATTAACCGGTTGCGGTTATATTCTCAAAAAGCTGAAGTGTTACGAGTTTGTAAATTTCTGATAATAGTTAGCACGAATAGCCACTTGGGGATGAGGACGGAATAATAGTTATTGACTATTGCCACTCAATACGTATGGGTTTTTTGCCGTACGTTACTCTTTATGAAATCCTTTATCAATATGACGAAAATCGTAAATACTGGAAAACGGAAGCGTTCGAACTAATTCTTCAAGAGTTGTTTCGCCATTGTTTAGCTTTTGCATAGCTTCGTGCGCCATAAGGACAGTACTCTTATATGATGTTTTTCGAAGACTATCAATACTGCTCCCTTTATTTATAAGGACAGCATCTTCCTGGTTTGGTGTCCATAGTTCTGATATTGCAACCCTCCCTTTGTAACCAGTGTAATTGCACTTTGAACATCCCTGTCCTTTAAACCAGATGATATCAGGAGGATCGCTGAAAAACTCTCCAAGCAGTTCATTAGATGGCATATATTCTGTCTTACAGTTCTGGCAATTGCGCCTGACAAGGCGTTGGGCAAGAACGCCTGTGAGACAAGAAGTAATAAGACTGGGATTAACATCAAGTCCTTTTAAGCGTGTGATCGAAGTGATGGCATCATTGGTATGCAGGGTAGTCAAAACCAGGTGTCCTGTTTGAGCTGCCTTAAAAACCATATCTGCAGTTTTAGAGTCCCTGATTTCGCCGACCATGATTACATCAGGGTCCTGTCTCAAAAAGGCTTTAATATATCTTGCAAAGGTATTTCCAATCTTCTCATTGAGCTCACACTGGGTAATTTTATCATAAACATATTCAATAGGATCCTCGGCCGTTAAAATTTTGATTCCAGGTTTGTATACTTCCATGAGAGCGCCGTACAATGTAGTGCTTTTCCCGGAACCAGTGGGACCGGTAACAAGAATGACTCCTGTCGGTCTTGACAGTATTTTGTGTAGTTTATCCCTAAACAATTTAGAGAAACCAAGTTTGTCAATTGATGTTGGGGCATTTTGTGGATCCAAAATTCTAATAACGATATTTTCTCCGTAATAGCCAGGTACGATGGATATACGAAAATCAACGTTGACCTTCTGCTCGTTTTTTATAGTCACCACACGAAAACGTCCATCCTGGGGGCGCCGCTTTTCAGAGATATCCAATCCCCCTATAATTTTAATGCGTGATATCACCTCTTTTCGCAATATATTGAGATCACTTTGTATTGAACCTAAATGGAGTTCCTGAAGCACCCCATCAATCCTGAAGCGTGGCACAATTCCGTGACTTGCGATATCCAGATGAATATCAGAAACAGAATTTTTTAAGGCAATAGCCAATATCTCTTGTGCAATGTTATTCGCTCGTTTCTTTTGTTTTGGATCAATATATTTTAATTCCGCTCTAACTTGTTCAGTATCTTGATTAATAATCTCAATTCCGCCACTTGTTTCTGTCTTTTTTTTCTTCTCGTATAGCTCGACAAAGGCATCCATAATGTCAGATCTGGTTGACGTAACAACATTAATGCTATGCCCTGTAAGTTGCTGAAGTTCTTCAATCAAGTCGGTGTTGGCGGGATCATCCATTAGCAATGTCATATTATGTCCAATAGTTGCAATTGGAACAATCTTATGCTTTAACGCATAGTTTTTGTTGATGAGTTTTGAAAGTTCCGGTTTCAATGAAATATTTGCAAAATTGATAAACGGGATATTCATCTGTGTGCATAGCGTTTGTTTCATGGTATGTTCGGTGATGAAGTTTAGTTTTACAAGCGCATCTCCGAGGCGGCTGCCTATTTTTTTTTGATGCTTCAGACCAACCTCAAGCTGTTGTTTGGTAAGAACATCTGATTTTATCAACAATTCACCAAGACGGATTTGTTTCTGAAAACGATTCAAAACAAAGTTGAGCATTTTGGGCGTAATTGCCTTCTGATTTACTAATATTTGACCAATGGACATGTGTTCTTTGAGCTTCTTTTGATATTTTAACGCGTTTTGAAACTGACCGCTGGTGATAAGTCCTTCTTTAATTAAAATTTCGCCGATTTTGCGGCCGCTTAAACCAGTTTTCGTGCCATTATTTTTGTTTTTTTCTGCTAAGTCCATTGATTTTTTCTATTGTGATAATATGAACGTCAGTCGAACATTTTTGTAAACCATTCAATCTCGTTTAAGTCTGATTCCCCAACTTAACCCAAATTAGAAAAATTTATCATAAGTAATACCTTTCTAAACCAATTCTCAAAAAATATCAAATTTAATTACATCTGCTTTGATTGAGTTATTATTAGAGGGTACATTCGCAGGTTTTTTTCTATTGGCTGCATTGTCCTTTTTTTCAAAGCCATAAAATTTTCAAAACGAATTTTAGAAGCCGCAAAAAAGGCAATTTTATCCCCTTCCAGGGGGGTTAAGCCAAAGCCGGCCCCTTTGGAGATAGTCCAACCTTGCAGTTTATACATAGCCTGCTAAAGCAATAAATATGCTGAACAGCATTGCAGGCTCATATAAAAAATGTTTTCGTTTTTGTTTACAAAAAAATGTGGTAAAAAGAATTCCAAAAAAAGTCACTGCTTTTGGACCAAATTCAAGGAAAAGTTTACGAAAAGCAAAATCCTTACTTCGCTGTTTTTCGGGAATTGCTGATATATTACTTAAGTTCCGAATCCCTTATTCCTGTCAACCTCAGGGAGGTAATGGACAAAACCTGAATATGTTGTTATAATTATGGACAAATTAGATATACAGATTATACCGAAAATTAAAGGCGCATATATTGTAGGCGGTTCAATAAGGGATATAATTCTTGAAAGATTTCCTTTTGATTATGACATCGCTGTTTTTGGAAATCCAGAAAAATTTGCAAAAAAAATAGCTGTAAAAAAATCAGATCACATCATTGAGTTAGGCAAGAAGGATCACAAAATAATCCGGGTAATTTCCGACAATAAAATTTTTGATATATCTTCGGCTATTGGGCAGACGATTGAAGAGGACCTTCTCAAAAGGGATTTTACGATTAATGCCATGGCCTGTTCTTTGTCATCGGGAAAGATTATTGACTGTACCGGCGGCATGAAGGATATTGCAGACAAAAAAATTCGCATGGTTTCAGATACAGTATTTGAAAAAGACCCTGTCCGTCTTATCAGGGCATACAGGATAGGCGCATCACTGAATTTTGAAATTGATGCAAATACGGTATCTGCAATAAGAAAAAATGCAAAGCTTATAAAAAATTCTGCCGGCGAACGTATCAGGGCGGAATTTTTAAAGATACTGCAAACGCCTAAATCACATCATTATATTTCTCAAATGGCTGACACCGGCCTTTTATTTGCCATTTTCCCTGAACTTGGCAAATTAAAAGCATGCTGTCAGAACAGATTCCATCAATATGATGTTTTTGAGCACACAATGAAGGCATTTTATCATCTTGAAAATATTCTTAATAATAAAATCACCCACAGTATAGATGAAAATACAGCATCTCTCCTTAAATTTGCCATTCTGCTTCATGATACAGGCAAACCCCTGGTAAAAAAAGTTGATAACGAGGGGGATGTTCATTTCTACGGTCACAGCAAGAAAGGCGCTGAAATAACAAAAGAAATAAGCTTCAAACTAAAATTATCAACAAAAGAAAAATATTTCATTGATTTCATTATCCGCAATCATATCGACCCATTGCACCTTTTTGTCGCAAAGAGCAAAGGCACATTGACCAATAAAGGAATAACCCGCTTTTTTATAAAATGCGGGGACAATACACCCTGTCTTTTGCTTCACAGCATTGCAGATATAAAGGGGAAGGGGGATAAAGCTGATGAGGAATTCATAAAATTTGCGAAAAATATGATCCTCAAATATTTTTCAGAGTTTTTGCCAAGAAAAAAAATGTCCTCTTTTATTACAGGTAATGATTTAATCAATGAATTCGGATTGTCTCCTTCTCCATTATTCAAAAAAATTATATACAAAGTTGAAGAGGCAAGGCTTTCAAATCAGATAAATACCAGACAGGAAGCATTTTCACTGGTAAAAAATTTATTAAATTCTGACTAAAAAGTTAAAGCTTCATTTTCTTGACATTAGACACCTATTCTTATAGTAAAATACGTTTGACGATTGAGTAAAAAGTTTTTTGACTTCGGATTTAAAAAAACAAATAGCCTGCAAAGGGGTTAGTTAAAAGCTATCTGAAAGAAGATCCGGAAATTATAACAAAATATTATTACTGAAAAAGGAGAATTTTATGAACATTTTGTTTTTTGGTCCAAACGGCAGCGGAAAAGGAACTCAGGGAGCCATTGTAAAGGATAAATACAATGCTGCCCACATTGAATCAGGCGCTATTTTTCGTGACAATATCAAGGGCGGCACAGAACTTGGCAAACAGGCCAAGGAATATATCGACAAAGGCGAATTAGTGCCAGACGAAATTACAATACCAATGATACTCGACCGCCTTAAGCAAGATGATTGTAAAAGCGGCTGGCTGCTCGACGGCTTTCCAAGAAATAAGAACCAGGCAATAAAGCTTGATGAAGCTCTAAAAGCTGAAAACATGAGCCTTGATATTGTTGTGGAAATACTTCTTGACCGCCAGATTGCCAAAGACAGAATCATGGGGCGCAGGCTCTGCGCAAATGACAACAACCATCCCAACAATATTTTTATTGACGCCATCAAACCTGATGGAGACAAATGCCGGGTATGCGGCGGTGCTTTATCCAAAAGAGCAGACGATCAGGATGAGGGAGCCATCGACAAACGCCACGGCATTTACTATGATGCTGACACCGGCACACTTGCAGCAGCCTATTATTTCAAAGACCTTGCAGCACAAGGCGGATCCATTAAATACATTACTCTGGACGGCGCTGCAGACATAAAATCAGTTACATCGGAGCTTACTTCAAAACTGTAGAAAAGGCTCAATTATATTCAAGCCTAAATTACCTGGTCCCTGTATGTGTCCGGATCTTAATTTTAAGACCCGGACACAAATTTTTTCTTGCTATGTGATTAAAAACTAGTTACATTAATAAATTAGGTTAAAAAACATCGGAGATTTTTTATACCTAAGTTGAGCTGTTTTTTGCGAAGAAATGTGCCGTGATCTTGATGCAGGTCGAGCAAAAAATTGTTCAATTCAGGTTAGATATATTCGTCTGATGGAAAGAAGGGGGCGAGGAGTTTGAAGGAAATTCAAGTCAAGGTTTATGACAATGACCTTGAAAAGGCCATGCGCATTCTGAAAAAAAAGATTCAGAATGACGGCCTTTTTAAAAGGCTAAAGCTGAAAAAAAGCTATGAAAAGCCAAGCGAGCACAAACGTCGCAAGCAGCGCGAAGCCTTAAGAAGACAGAGGATTACAGCTTCTAAAAGATACAGATAAAACAAGGTTAAAAACAAAGAACTTGAACCCGGCAGGAATATTAATTTTTGCCGGGTTTTTTGTGGCTATGGCTGCCCTTTACCCGTAAAAAATAACTGAACTTTTGTTTCGATGTCGAATACATTATTGATATGGATTGGTCGTACCAAAGGCAGAGGCAAACAGAATTTATTGAAAAAACATGAGGAAACAGTCAACTACCAGCACCTCAGGTGGTGGTAGTTGACTGACAACGCAGTGAAATTATTTATCTGAAAATCTATGGGTTAAAAAGGAACGAGATGAATCTTTACGAACTTACTATACACGAAGCCCACAATCTATTAAAAAGCAGAGAGATATCTTCACAGGAGCTGACAAAAAGCGTTCTTGATCGAGTTGAGTCTGTTGAACCGCGTGTGGGGGCGTATATCACTGTTGCCGGTGAAACAGCAATGGCTCAGGCAGAACTTGCCGACAAAGCTATTGCAGAAGGCAATATTACACACCTTACAGGCATCCCCTTGGCAATAAAGGATCTTATTTGCACAAAAGATCTTCGTACTACCTGTGCATCAAAAATTCTTGAAAATTTTGTACCCCCTTATGATGCATTTGTAATAAAAAAGCTGAAAAAAGCAGGCGCAGTGATTGTCGGAAAGGCAAACATGGATGAATTTGCTATGGGTTCATCTACAGAGCACTCGGGCATTAAACTGACAAATAATCCATGGGATTTATCATGCATTCCCGGCGGTTCAAGCGGAGGGTCAGCAGCGGCTGTTGCTGCTGATATGTGTTTAGGGTCTCTGGGTTCAGATACAGGTGGATCAATAAGGCAGCCCGCGTCTCACTGCGGAGTCGTTGGCATGAAACCGACATATGGAAGAGTTTCCCGTTTTGGCCTTGTGGCCTTTGCTTCTTCGCTTGACCAGATTGGCCCCTTAACAAAGGATGTTGCGGATTGTGCTGTATTGATGAATACTGTTTCCGGTTATGACGCTGGAGACTCCACATCAGTGCCGATGGATGTGCCTGATTATACAATATTTCTTGAAAAAGAATTAAAAGGCTTTAAAATCGGCATTCCAAGGGAATATAATGCTTTATCCGGCCTGGATGCTGAGGTTTCAGAAGCAGTAAAAAATGCAGTAAAGACCATTGAAGGTCTTGGCGCTGAATGCGTGGAAGTCTCTCTTCCACATACTGAATATGCGGTTGCGGCCTATTATGTTATTGCTTCTTCAGAGGCTAGTTCAAATCTTGCCAGATATGATGGTGTAAAGTATGGTTTAAGGGATAAAGACAAGAATGATCTTATAGAGATGTACAGAAGCACAAGATCAATGGGGTTCGGCTCCGAGGTCAAGCGTCGTATAATCATAGGAACTTATTGCCTTTCAGCCGGTTATTACGATGCATATTATAAGAAAGCTTCTCAGGTACGCACTTTAATTATAGAAGATTTTAAAAGAGCATTTAAAGCTTGTGATGTGTTATTATCTCCTGTGGCACCAACTCCGGCCTTTAAAACAGGGGAAAAAGCAGAAGATCCCCTGAAGATGTACCTGTCCGACATATTTACTCTTGCGGCAAATCTTGCAGGGATACCCGGAATGTCGGTTCCATGCGGATTTTCTTCACAAGGGCTTCCGATAGGCCTGCAAATCATGGGAGAACATTTTAATGAGGAAAAGATGATTAAGGTTGCATATAATTTTGAGCAGGCAACAGATTTTCATAATAAAAGGCCTAAGTTATAATATTAAGTAACTACTCAGGTGTTTAGGCTGAAGGCTATAGGCTGAAGGAAACAGATGATTCCTAAGCGTTATTCTCTATGTTTAAAACAAAATTTCCAGCCTCTTTAAGAAAATATTGGCTTCTGGGAGTCTTTTCCCTAAAAGTCTTCAGTCTTCAGCCTAACCAACCTGAGTAGTTACATTAAAAGGATAAAAAACATGAGCGTTCAACCGGAAGGCGAAGAAATAAGAAAGGCGGTTAAATGGGTTTCCGGGCAGAGGAAGTTTGAGCCGGGAAAGGACCTGAATAAAATTATAGAGGAAGCCTGCATCAAATTTAACCTTTCTCCAAAGGAAGCAGAATTTTTACAGCGCTTTGTTCTTGATAAATCTTGTTCATGAGAAATGCGCGCTGAACATGTCCAAAATAAAAATACTTCCTGAAATTCTTTCCAATAAAATAGCTGCCGGTGAAGTCGTAGAGCGTCCATCTTCAGTTGTCAAGGAACTCTTAGAAAATTCACTGGATGCCAAGAGCACAAGGGTCATAATTGAGGTTGACAACGGCGGGTTGTCTCTGATGCGGGTTTCTGACAATGGCATTGGAATGAGCCGTGATGATGCACTTCTTTCCCTGGAACGTTATGCAACCAGTAAAATCTATAAGGACAGGGATTTATTTTCTATAAATACACTTGGTTTTAGAGGTGAGGCGCTTCCCAGCATTGCTTCTGTTTCCAAATTTTCTCTTATCACAAAAGATGAAATATCCGAAGCCGGCACAGAGATTTTTGTCGATGGAGGAACAATAAAAAAGGTTTCTGAGATTGGCGCTCCAATGGGTACAATGATAACTGTCAGGAACCTTTTCTTCAATACTCCTGCCAGACGGAAATTCCTGAAGACAGTAAAAACAGAGATGGTGCACATTGCAGAAGCTGTTGCAAATATTGCATTGGGATGGCCAGATGTTCAATTCAAACTATATCACAATGGAAAAATAGTTAAAAACTGGTACTCATCGCCTGATCCGTTTAACAGAGTCCTTGATGTTGTCGGAAATGATATGAAAAATGATCTTTTAAGAATCAAATTTGAAGACAACTTTATTTCTGGTAAAGGATGGATTTCATCTCACCGGGTTTCACGAAAAACTTCCAGGGGAATCTATATATATATAAACGGCAGAGTTGTTCGAGACAGAGGAATACAGCACGCTCTTTTTGAAGGATATGCAGGAAGATTGATGAAGGGTCAGTTTCCTGTTGCAGTTTTTTTTATAAGGGTACCCTATGACCAGGTAGACGTAAATGTTCACCCATCAAAACACGAGGTTCGGTTAGCACAGCAGAACCAGGTTCATAAAGCAGTGATAGGGGCTGTATCAGAAGCATTGCATATAGCTGACCGGTCAAAATGGAGCGCAGAAAATTTTTCAGGACAAAAGCCTTTTTGTGTTTCAGAGCCTGTTGCCCGGTACAACGAATCTATTAAACTCAAAGATATTCCTGCTTTTTCTGCTGTGCAGAAAAATCTCTGGGAGGAAAAACGTTTTAGTAATTTAAGGGTAGTTGGCCAGTTTCATGATACATATATACTATGCGAATCTGATGAAGAACTGGTGCTTATTGATCAGCATGCAGCACATGAACGGGTTCTTTTTGAGCATCTGAAAAAACTTTCTATGAATTCAAAAATAGAAGTTCAGAAATTTCTAGTGCCGGAAACCATTGATATCGGATATAGAGAAGCAGACACACTTGAGAAACTTATCCCGGATCTGAAAAAACTTGGACTTGAAATTGAGCCCTTTGGCGGAACAACTTTTGTGGTTAAGTCTGTTCCCGCTATTCTTGCAGACAGGGAGATCAAGCCGATTATTTTGGAAATTGCGGAGAAAATGCTGGAATCCGGTTTATCTCAAGGTCTGGAGAAGACAATTGACCAGTGCCTGATGCTTATTGCATGCCATGGAGCAATTAAAGCGAATCAGCGGCTTTCGGATAAACAGACAAGTGCACTGCTTGCACAGCTTGATGAATGCGAAAACTCGTCACATTGCCCTCACGGACGTCCAACCTGGATAAGCTGGACTTTAGAATCTGTAGAAAAATCCTTTAAAAGAATTGTGTGATTAAAAAGCAGGAATTAGGCGTCAGAAGTAAGAAGTTAGAGGACATATTTAACATTCTTGCAGGCAGAGACAAATAAATTCGTTTATTTCGCTCGTCATATAACTCTTTGTATTTATTATAAATTATAAAAATCTTGACTTTTATTTAGCTGGTTAGTAAAATAATATTTATTATTTTTAATGTCTGAACGAAAACCCATTAAATTGATAGGCTCAACCCAACGTATAAGAAATCGGGGTTTTCGTTCAGGCACTATTTAGCATGTTATGTGCTATTGAATTGCTTGTAATTTTAAAAAAAGGAGGGAGAAAGAGTAAATTTAGGGTGAATTTAGCTGGATGGAGGGCATTGGATAAATAATTATTATTTAAAATTTGGAGGCTTAAGGAAATTTATGAAAAAAATATTTGTTATTTTGTCAGCAATAATGCTTGCGATTGCATTTGCAGTCCCAGTCAGTGCAGTTGACTGGGATTTTTATGGAAGCGTGCGTATGCAGACTTTTAGCGTGGATCAGGATGAAAATGCAAGTGCAACTGGTTTTGACGATGAAGATTCAAGGTGGGGGCTCAATACTGTTTCACGTATTGGCGCAACGGTACAGCATGGCGATATAGGCGGTCGTTTTGAATATGGCATGAATGATAATGATAATAATGCCGATGACGTGGTTTTACGTAGACTCTACGGAACCTGGAATTTTGGTTCTGGTGAATTGCTTATAGGAAAAGAATTTACACCCCTTCATTTTGTTACAAACCAGGTTTATGATAATGACTATGGTTTGAGAGGCTTTGGTGGATTTTTTACATTTAGACCCATGATTCAGGTTAAGATTGACGGCTTTAAACTGGCATTAATAACGCCAGGGACAGGACGTCCTGACAATACGGATGCAGATGCTCAAGATACTGAAATTATAACTGCATCTGCAGGTGGTGATACATCTGTTACCTATCAAGATAACACCAAAACTATGTCTGATTATGATACAACCTTTCCAAAGGTAGAGGTAAGCTATACTTTAACAATGGACACCTTTTCATTAAAAGTATTTGGTGGTTGGAATGCTTACGAGGTTGTTGATGTTAATGATAAAGAATACGATGTTACCAGCTATATGTATGGCGTTGCTGGAGTAGTAAATACTGGTCCTGTAACATTAAAGGCTATGATCTGGAACGGCCAGAACGTAGGTCTTTACGGGCTTACCACCGATCCTGAAGCAGACTGCACACCTAATTATATAGCAGCAGTTGATAATATCAAAGACAATGACGGTTACGGCGGTATAGTATCTATAGGCGTTAAATGTAGCGATGTGGTTTGTGCTGAGCTCGGATGCGGCTATATATCCTTTGAAGATGATGTCGACAATGCTGAAGATGATGAAGTCCTGGCGATTTATCTGCAGGCTCCTATTACACTGGCGCAAGGCGTAACTGTTGTTCCTGAAATCGGTCGTTATGATTATAAGGACGATGGAACTGGCGCAGATCAAGGCGATGAGACTTATTTTGGCGCAAAATGGCAGATAGCCTTTTAGTCAAAATGTAAAAACCGTTTTACGATAATAAAAAACCCGGGCCAAATCGACCCGGGTTTTTTATTGAGGCTGAGGAATTTTTACCTATGGTAAAATTATTCAAGAAAAGAAAAAAGGGGGGATAAAAGATCCCCCCCGGGTTTATTTTTTAGTTGGGTTTTTGTTAGATAAGATTCTTTAGAATATGAACTGTAAGGTGAGACTGTAGTCAGTGAAAGAGTCTTCTTTGTCATTGGCTTTTAGATAATCTTTTGCACCATCCTTATATTTTACGTTATCAAGACCAAGAGATATATATGCAGAGTATCCTTTGATGTAGTAATTAAGAGCAACTGACAAACGATCAGACTTAGCATCTTTATTATCATAAGCCTTATCAGACTGCATTCTCTCAAATTTTGCCCCAATAGCAGGTTTTCCAATACCAACTACCTTATCATAAAGGAGTTGCCCCTGAACAAACCAGAATGCACTATCTTGTGCTTTATCATCAATTCTATGAGTCTCTTTTGCCTCAATGTATCCAAATCCTAAATTAGGAACTATACTGCCATATTTCTTTTCAAAAAATGCATCAACAGCATACATCTCATTGTCAAGACCATCATATATCTCTTCCATAGAATATCCTGCACCAATAGTTAATATATCTTTTTTCCCAAGATAAGAATCTTTTCTTGTTCCTTTAAGTGAGGATTCGGGTTTAAATCCTAACATAATAGGAGTAAACGCAAGTCTTGCTGTGTATCTAAGACCGTCATAGTTATGGTCTTCCCCATCCTTTTCGTAATGACTCTCATTGTGAGGTTGATTAAATAAACCTGCGTGATATCTGAGCATCCCGTCAAAAAAATCTCCAAAAAACACAACACCTGGCTCTCTAATATTAAGAGCGGTCTTATTTACATTAAGGTCAAGAGCACCTTTAAAGACCTCATGGACATCATACCTATAGAAATAGTCAGTAGCAATTACTTTACCATAATCAGATCTTTGGTGATATCTGCTAACAGGTATACGTATCCTGCCCAATCTTACCTTAAATTCAGGAGCAAACAGGAAATTCATCCCGGTCTCTTTCATATAAGCTCTTTCTTTTTTGTAATCTGTTTGGTCATCTCCATTTAATTTTATTGGTATATAAACACACTCCCATTGGGTAAAGAACTGAATTAATGAGTTAATCTGACCTTTAACATAAAACTCTGCCTCTGTAAGCTCAAAATAGTTCTGACGATAATCTATTTCTTCACTTCTTTTATCAAAATCCTTATAAGACACCTGCCCCCTTACAGCAAAATCAGCCCAGGTATCCTCATCAACATCAACCCGAAACGCAACAGAATTTACAGCATAGCCTAAGACCAAAGCCACTGCAATGCTCAGGATCTTCCATCTACTTACTTTCATATTCATAATTTTTCCTCCTTTTAGTTGAAATTGTTCTGTACAAATATTTTGTGTTACATTGCGCACTTTGCGCAGGCTGTCCTGACAATGGGGTCCACACTTCAGTTCCTCCTGGTTTGCCATGTACAACAATGTCACTTGTCTGTTTCCAGAGGTTTTCTTCAAAGTTTTTTGTTTTATAAATTCGATTTTCAAGAATTATACGCACCGAGGTGATTTCCGGATATTGCGACGCTGGTGGTATTAGATCAATTGTCCCTTGAAGTATCTCGTCAACTGTAATATTGTTCTTTACAACCAGGCTGGAAAATGAATAGAGGCAATCCAGTTCTTTTGTTCTCTTTTTAATTGAATTTCCTGAATTCCTCTTGTTCATTGTTTTTTTCTTTCAAGATACGTAAAGTTCAGCCACTAAGGAGACATATAACTTTCAAGAGAATTATATTATAATCTTGGCGCCTTTGTGTCTTAGTAGCTAAACTATTAAGCCTTAAGATATAATGAAGATATTAAAACTTCAACACCATTTTTTGTGCTTTTATGGGAAAAGGATGTTTATAAATGGCGAAAGAAAATGATATAGTCTTGCTATACTTTGAAGACAAACCGCTTATTTTTGCCAGGATTGAAAAAATTTTGCCGGATGCTAAACCTGACTGGTATCATGTAACGTTGCTGATTCTTCAAGTTCCGCTTTACCCTGTTACATGGATATTAAAGGATATATATATTGATGGTGAAGAGTTTACAATGAGCGGAAAAACAGTGCGAATGGAACTTGTTGTATGTCCTGAAGAATCTGCAAAGCATACATTTCAGACAAAGAAGCAGGAAACACCAAAAGAGTCGGGCGGGGCCGAAATAATATCTCTGGCGGATCTTAGGAAAAAGTAATTTAAGGCTGTGATTATTGATGGAATCTGCGGTTAAAATAGTAATTTCAGCTTCAAGAAGAACAGATATACCTGCATTTTACATGAAGTGGTTTATGAAGCAAATTAAAAATGGCTACTTTGAGGTGGTGAATCCCTATAACAGACATGTATCAATTGTGCCCGCTAGTCCGGATAAGGTCCATACCATTTTATTCTGGTCGAAAAATTTTGGGCCTTTTATAAAAAACGGATTCGGAGAAAAGCTTAGAAAAACAGGATTCAATCTTTATTTTAATTTTACCATAAACTCTGAGGAGCCGTTACTTGAACCTGATGTGCCTGCTTTAGAGGAACGTATTCGTCAGTTAGAATATCTTTGCAAAAATTTCGGAGCTGATTCTATAAGCTGGAGATTTGATCCTGTATGTTTTTATAAGACAAAAGATGGAAAGATTCATGACAATCTTCATGATTTCAACTATATTTCAAGCAAAGCCTCTAAATATGGCATCAAAAGGTGTATAACAAGCTTTATGGATGATTATCATAAGATTCGAAAAAGAGTTGCAAAAATTCCGGGCTTTGCTTTCATTCATCCGCCCATTGAAACAAAAAGCAAAATTGTTTTAAAAATGAAAGATGAGCTGTCTGATAAAAATATCAGTCTCCATACCTGTTGTGAGAAAGAATTGCTGTCAATTCTTCCAGAAAACTCCGGTATTACAAAAAGCTCGTGCATACCAAATGATCTTCTAATGAAATTATTTGGAGGGTCTCTTTCTCTTAATAAAGATTTCGGCCAGAGGATAAAAAACGGGTGCGGATGCAAGGTATCCGCAGACATAGGATCCTACAGCCTTCATCCCTGCTATCATAACTGCCTTTTTTGTTACGCTAATCCAGCTTCAGGCGCTAACCATGCATAAACCTTTAAAAATTGGCTCACTTGTCCTTGATAATTCAGTAATTTTGGCTCCACTTGCCGGTATTACCAGTTTGCCTTTTCGGCTTTTAGCAAAAGAAGCTGGGTGCGGTCTTGTCTGTTCTGAAATGATAAGCGCAAACGGTCTTGTGCGCGAATCAAAAAAAACCTTGCAACTGCTTGACACTATACCTGAAGAAAAGCCTTTATCAGTTCAGATATTTGGAGCTGATCCTTCAATAATGGCTGAAGCCGCTAAAATAGTTGAATCTTCAGGGGCATCTTTGCTGGATATTAATTTTGGCTGTTCGGTTAAAAAGGTGGTTAAAACAGGCGCTGGTGCTGTTCTGATGAAAGAGCCCGAAAGGGCGGAATTATTGTTAAAAGCCGTTCGAAAGTCAGTAAGCATACCGGTTACCATAAAAATAAGGACAGGATGGGATAAATCAGGAGACCATGCTTTCAGGATTGCAGAAATTGCTGAAGCGTGCGGTGTGAACGCAATTGCCGTGCATCCTAGAACTGCTGTCCAGGGATTCAGAGGCAAAGCAGACTGGTCAATTATAACATCAGTAAAAAAAATTGTTTCGATTCCTGTAATTGGAAACGGCGATATTATTACCCCGGATGATGCCGTTAGAATGCAAAATGAGACAGGCTGTGATGCAATTATGATTGGAAGGGCTGCTATAGGAAGTCCATGGATTTTTGCTCAGGTATTAGCACGTTTCAGAGGGTATAAATCGTGTTATGTAGATTTTACATATCGCTTTGAAGTTATGCTAAAATATATTCATAGATCAGTAAGATATTTTGGAGAAAAACGTGCATGCTCTATGATGCGAAGTCGGCTTGGATGGTTTGTCAAAGGGTTGAAAAGCAGCAGTAAATTTCGTGAGTCGATAAAGCGAATTTCATCAGAAGACGAAGCTATAGATCTTTTAAAAACATATATGACTCTGTTGATTTAATCCGATATCAACATTGCTCCAATTATAATTTTGGAGGTTCGAAAAGATTGTGTTTATTCCTTTACTGTAACTTCTTTTGCCTTAAAGAGAGCAAATTTTGTGCAGACCGGTCCAACTATCTCATTAAAAGCTACCGCAATTAAAGTGATATTCAAGATGACTGACTGGAATTCAAAGTAGCTGGAATCCTCGGTAATTAGAAGGGTTAGACCAATAGCAACACCAGCTTGAGGGATCAAGGTCAATCCCAGATATTTCTTTATAACCTCAGATGCACCGGAAAGCGCTCCTCCAACATAAGTTCCAACGATTTTTCCTGTAATACGCGCTAATACAAAAACAATTCCCCAGGTAATCATGGCTGGTCCCAGGGTCGTAAATATTTTCAGGTTCAGGTGCGCACCAGCCAATACAAAGAAAAAGCAATAGATAGGCGGAGTCAGCCTCTCCAGATTAGTAACAATATCACTGTTCTTTGAGGAGATATTTACAAGGGTTAAGCCCAAAAACATATTAGTCAGAAGAGACGAAGTATGCGAGATAGAGGCTAATCCGATTCCCAACAAAACTATTGCTAAAATAATAATAAGACTGTCAGTAACTTCTTTGGCGATTTTAATAAAAAAGTGGGTTACCAGACCAAGTATAACTCCAATGACCAGTGCTGCTAAAATTTCCATGAAAGAGGCAGCTAAGGACTGAAAAGCAGTCCCGCCAAAAGTTGATAGTTGCGTGAGGTCAAAAGTCAAAACCAGGCCAAAGAGAATGATGGCAATCGCATCGTCCAGAGCAACCACAGCTAAAGTTGTTTCGGTTAAAGGCCCCTGAGCATGGTATTCTCTTATAATTGCCACTGTAGCTGCAGGCGCGGTTGCAGTGGCGATAGCGGCCAATGGGAGAGCAGCGCCAAGAGGCATCTTAAAAAGATAAAGAAAAACAAAAACCAGGAAAAATGCTCCCACTGCCTGTGAAATGGTAATGAGGATAAAACGGAAACCGAGCCTTTTTACAAGACCAAAGCTTAATCCAGCTCCGATGATTAAGGCAATGATTCCCAAGGCAAGCTGAGGGATAAAATCAAAGTGAGACAGGTCATTTTTACTGAATATGTTTAATAAGGAGGGGCCAAAAATGATGCCGGCTATAATATAACCTGTAACTCTGGGAAGTTTGATCATGTTTATCAGCCGGCCGAAAATAAAACCTGTTATAAGCAGGCCGGAAGCTGAAAGGAAAACATCCTGTTTAAACGTTGTTAAAAGCTGTTCGATCCACATAGTTAATCAATAGAACCTTCTTTAAGTAATATGCGGGCCAGGCTTGACCGGTCGACCACGCCTACAAGACGTTTATTTCTAACTACCGGTACGCGTTTGAAGTCTTTATGAAGCATTAACTCGATCACATAAGAAGCATGGGTATCTTCCTCGACGAAATATACATGTTTGATCATATAATCTCTAACCATCGCCTGACCGACCTGCGTTAACTTTTTAACGACTTGAGAAATGTTCATTAAATGAATAACATCCGGGTTTTCAATTTTCACTTTTTCAGGAAAAATGGAAGTAATAATATCTGTTTCCGATATCCAGCCGGTGACCTCGTTTTTTTTATTTACTACCGGGATGCCGATAAGCTCGCGGATGGAAAGTAATTCTGCTACTTCCTTGAGCGGAGTATCTTCCGTAACTGAAGTAAGGTCTCTTGTTATAAATTCCTTTACTTTTTTCATCTTAGGCGATCTTCCTTACTTTTGCCATGAGACAAAGCTCTTCAGCCTGCTTCCTGGAATGTATATAGTTCATTTTGTTCAGGGATGTAGAAAGTGCAGCTCCCAAGCCAAATTTGAGAGCTTCTCCAATATCATTTGTTTTCAAATAATTATGAATAAAGCCGGCGAGCATTCCATCTCGAACTCCCAGCATGATAACATTAGATCCTTTAATTTCAACTTCTCCTTCCCATACTTCATCTTTTTTTGCCACAAAATAACATAAATCCCCGTACTTTAATATAACTATTTCCGCGCCGTTATTAAGTAACCACTGGACTGCTTTGGGGCGTGATGCCGGATTACATATATCTTCTCCAAAGATATAACAAGTTTCTCTCAAGTCCGGACAAACAATAAAAAAGGAAGCGCCGGTCAGGCATTCTTTGAGAATTGATTCTTGAAGATTAAGAACTACTTTTACTTTCTTTTTTTTAGCGGAAAGAATAAGTTCATTAATAAAGTTTGGGGTAATTCCTTTAGGAAGGCTTCCTGCAATTTCTACAAGTTTCGCGGAGTGAAGGAGTCTTTTGAAATTTGCTTTGAAGCTGTTAAGATAGCGTAGTTCTATAGAGGAGCTTTTTTCTATAAACAGAGACTGTCTGTTTTTTTTATTTTCAACAATATAAAAGTCAGTTCTGATCTCCTGGTCAATGTAAGTGAAGCTGGTGGTTACTCCAATCTTTCTTAAATATCCCTCGAACACCCGGCTGCCCTGACCACCCAGAAAGCCAGTGGCTGCAACTTCATCTCCCAGGACTGCCAGGGAGCTGGCAACATTTATGCCTTTCCCTCCAGGCATTCTCAAGGTCGATACAGCCCTATTCAGTTTTCCCATAGAGATTTCGGAAAAAAACAGCAGATGATCAAAGGCGGGATTTAAGGTTACAGTTACAATCATAGAGTACCTCTTTGTTTCCTCAAGCTAAGCGTTTCCAATTGCGCCAGGTTGCTTTGAGTTTTCAACTTTCTGATTTAAAAACAATTTTATAATAGCATGGCTTAGTATTGATGTAAATCATCTGTGGAGGCAAGTTATAAATCTGCACGAGATACTATAGCCCTTTTCACATGACTTTATAATAAGAATCTATGATAACTATCTGAAAATAATGCTGTAAAATGATATGAAGTCAACTGAAATACACTATAACAGAGATATTCACGCGCTTGAAGAGGAGCTTTTAGTCTTCGAACAAAAGTATGGTGTTCGCAGGTGGGTCCATTTGTTTCATCAAGATGAGTTTGTAAATTTCTGTTCAAGGCATATTGACAGTTCAAATCAAAAATTATATTGATTCCTGCATGCTCCAATTATAATTTTTGGGTATTGGAGAGGTGGCCGAGCGGCTGAAGGCTCCGCTCTCGAAAAGCGGTATCCTGTTAATACGGGATCGTGGGTTCGAATCCCACCCTCTCCGCCACAAATTTGAGGTGCCTTTGGTAAAATATTTTATTACACAGAAACTTACAAACTCATAGTTATGTATCTTGCGGAGAGATGTCCGAGCTGGCTGAAGGAGCACGACTGGAAATCGTGTGTGCTGCCAAAAGCGGCATCGAGGGTTCGAATCCCTCTCTCTCCGCCATTTATTAATCAGGAAAATATATGTCCTACCTTGTTCTTGCTCGTAAGTATCGACCCCAAACTTTTGGCGATGTTATAAAACAAAACCACGTAACCCAAACTTTAACTAACGCTATCAAGTCACGTCGGGTTGCGCATGCAATTCTTTTTACTGGACCAAGAGGTACCGGCAAAACCACTGTAGCACGAATATTGGCAAAGGCTATGAATTGCAAATATGGCCCCACCCCGATCCCTTGCAATTCATGCGGATCATGCCGTGAAATTACTTCAGGAAATGCGGTTGACGTGTTTGAAATTGACGGTGCATCGAACAACGGCGTTGAACAAATTAGAAGTCTGCGTGAAAATATAAACTAC
>JAJSZP010000020.1 GCA_030262775.1 Deltaproteobacteria bacterium
AATTATCTTGGATGGCGGCGTTCACTTGAACAGTACCCAAAGATATCAATAGAGTCTTTGCTTGGCATTTCGCTGGGACAGTTTCAACAATTAAAGGGAACATAGCCTTTATTTTTGACGATTTGACCTATTCTACCCACTCAATAGTATGGCAAGAAAATTATTTGGGGTTAAATTGAAAAAGGGTTGACAAACATTCCCTTTTTAGTTAGAAAAGTCTAACTATATATTATAGCATCTAATTATTAATATGGGAACCATAACAGAACAATCATTAAGCCCCACAATATAGACTTTCAGATAAATAATTTCACTGTGTTATCAGTCGTCGACGTATAACTAATACGCCTTCCTCCTTCTGGCCTTGTGAAATTAATTATCTGAAAGTCTATAGATAGAATAATTTTGCCTTATTTGTGTAAATTCGTGGCTAAATAGTAACAATTTTTTTTAATTGGTACATTAGGCATACCCAATCTTATTTTAAACATCTATACAAACTTATCAGATGAACGCCGGTAAAAAAACCGATTTCAAAGGTGGACGTTAAAGGAGTCCTTAAGTTAATGACATTAAGCTGTCAATAGTAAAACAATAATCAGGAGGAAGAGGAGTTATGTTTAAACAAAAGTTTATTGTAATTGGGATTACGTTATTTTTAGCATTGTTCATTATTGATTCTAATGCTTTTGCCATAAGTGAAGAAACCGGACAACTGCTGAAAATTCTTGAAAAGAAAAATATCATTACCGACAAAGAAGCTGCTGACATGAAGCAGGGAATGAAATCTTCTTCGCAAACTGGAGACAAGGAAGCCCATGAAACAAAACTCGCAGGCTTGCTTGCAAAATGGGCTGATAAAATACATGCCAGCGCTTGCATAGAAGTCGAGGCTTCTTATGAAGACTACAATTTCCATGATTCATGGGAAAAAGACACAGATACAAGTGATCTTGTTCTTGCAACAGTCGAAATCGGCTTTGATGTTGATATTGCAAAGCATGTTAAAGCAAGTCTTTTCTTTTTATATGAAGAAGACGATACAGACTTTGATGTGGACCAGGGAATCATCACAATTGACGGAGCGGATGTGGTGCCTCTTTATGTTGATTTAGGAAAAATGTATATCCCTTTTGGAATGTTTGAAAGCCATTTTATTAGAGATCCGCTGACACTGGAGCTTGGAGAAACAAATGAAAGCGCAGTTGTCGCAGGCTTCAGTAATGACCTGCTGGAACTTTCAATTGGCGCTTTCAACGGAGATATACATGAAACAGGAGATGATGATCGTATAGATACTTACCTTGCAAGCGCATGTTTTACTCTTCCTGAAACAGCCGTGCCGGATTTAAATTTAACTGCCGGGATATCCTGGGTATCCAACATTGCCGACAGTGACGGCCTTCAGGAGTTGATAGTTGATGAAGACGGTGAGTACGAAACAATCAAAAATCATATCGACGGGTTCAATACATTCTTAATTGTTTCTTTTCTGGATAAATTTTTCTTCAATGCAGAATATATCGGAGCCATTGATGATATTGAAATGGATTTGTTTGACGAAGTGGAATCCTGTCAGCCGGAAGCCTGGACTATCGAGCTCGCCTATGGTGTTACCGACAGTATGAATTTTGCTGTCTGTTATGAGGGAAGTAATGACTGCGGTGATTTTCTGCCAAAAAAACAATTCGGCGGAGTCGTTAGTTATGATCTGTTTGAAAATACTTCTGTTGCGCTTGAATACTTATACGGCAAATTTGAAAATAAAGACACAAGGCATCTGATGACTACCATGCTTGCTATAGAATTCTAAATTTAAGTGCTTTTGTTGCTATCTCAGGTTGTTGACAACTTTTTAAAAAAAGCCTTGACAGAGGTTGTTTTTTTGAATTAATAGAAATTTCTATCTAAATTAGAAAGTCAAATTTTTATAAGGTATGTCTTGCGGTTGCCGGCTCTTTAAAAGGGCGCGGGGAAAGTGAAGGCGTAACCTGGATTGGGTTAAGCAATCAGGTTACGCCTTTTTTTGTTTGCATGAAAAACACAAACCCAATTGGCCGACCACTCGACTACTTTGACCAATTATGGAACAAAGCGGAGCAATGTTGACAACAAACAAAGAAGTTAAAGCAAAAATTCTTGACCTATATGATGAGCTGTTTACTCATGACGGGTATGGCGAGGTAAAAGTGGAGATGAGAATACTTCAGCGAGGACAGAAGGAAATCATCATCCACTGTGGCAAACAGTATCGTTTTGTAGTGGATTGCCAGTATAAGAAGCGTCCCAAAGACACAAAACAGGCAACCATGTTTTGCGGTGATAATACAAAAACGGGAAAAAGTCCCGGCTTAAGAAAAATAAAAAAAGCTTGACAGCAGTTTTTTTGTCTGATATTTGATTTTTCAAAGTTGATTAGGGACTTCAAATTATATTAGAATAGTCTTCATTATACAACTTTATATAAAAGGAACGACTTACGGTCTCTGCATCAGGCAGGTGAAAGTGAAGGCGTAACTTGAATTGTGGTAAGCAATTCAGTTGCGCCTTTTTTATTTTAATCCCGTCCACTATTGCTCAGGCGAGGCAGGAAGGCCAGCCCGTTCAGCAACAAGAAACGAGAAAGGAGGTGATGCAAAAACAGGTGTGAGCTCCTGTCGCGGCGTGGCGCCCGAAGGGTATTTTAAAAAACAAGGAATTTGATTTAAAAGCCGTAACAGGCCCTGCGGGTGGGTTGTTCACAGGCAAACAATTAAAGGAGCAAACAAATGATTAAGAAAATCAGCAAAAAATTTAAGAAAGTGAACAGCCAAAAAGGTTTTACCCTGCTCGAGATCCTGGTGGTCCTCACCATCATGGGTTTTCTGATCGCCATGGTAGCGCCAAGGCTTGCCGGCATCTCCGGAAGCGCGGTTGATACAGTATGCGATTCCAACCAGAACCGCATGCTCACCTATATGTCTACTTACTATGAGCAGACAAACCGTTATCCGAGCAAGCTGACCAACCTGGTTGTTGAGGATATAACCGCGGGTACTTACCAAATCGCACCGGTCTCTAACCAGGATCCGGATGATGGAGTCGAAGTTTTACCTGCTGAATTCAATGACAGAAACCATTTCCATATCCACCATCTGGATGCTGCTGAAGCGGATGAGCTTAAGAATATGGGCATTGTCAAACTGTTTAATCTAAATAATTACAGCGGTATCGACAATGCGATCGCCGATACAACAAATGACGTTCTTATGGTCGCCGTTGCCGACGCGGATAAAGGAGACAGTATGGTTGAAGAGACTCCATCTGCCGGTGTTGGCGTTGCCATGATTGGATGCGGCAAGACTGTTGGAAATGTCTGGGTTGCCACGAATGTGACAGAAAGAGGATGGGGCGAACCTGACTGGTTTGGAAGGATCATTCTTGGTATGGGACCTGAGTGCAGTTTGATCACCTCTGGTGTTATCTCAAATGCCGCTCATTGCCCAGGCGGTATCCAGAATGCCGACAACGCAACCTATAATGACTACAACCTGGTTCTGCCCAGGCTCGAGGCAACCGTTACCAGAATGACAGATGTGGCTGATCCCCTAAGCGGCGTTATTACAGATAATGATGCTTTGGAGGATGGACTTCAGGTTACTGCTCTGGCATATGACGAAGAGCCTGTAGATCCTTATATCATCGCTAACAATGATGATAATCTGAGGCAAAGAAGCTTTACCCTTGATGAAGCTCAGGAAAGATGGCAGTTCGCAACACAGTGCCCGGAAGGTCATATGTACCCTGAAGATGACGGAGAATTCTGGGGCATTAACATTGATGGTAATGTTAACATCGACTCGTAATCGCTATATTTAGCATCTGACGGGCGGGGGGGTCTTCCTCCCCGCCTTTTTTACGACAAAAAAGAATGGGCAAAAAAACCATCAGCAAATCAATGAATCAAAATCCGGCAACGAGTAACGAGCAACGAGTAACGAAAACAAAAAAACTCAAAGCTGAAAGCAGAAAAAAAAGGTTTTCTTGTCTTCAGCCTTCTATAACCTGCAGCCAGAGCGCGTTCACTCTCCTCGAAGTCCTGATCGTTCTTTTTATCATCGGGATAATTGCAGCTATGGCATGGCCTGCTTTGGGCATCTTAGACGACAAGGAAAGGGAGCGTCTCACCCGTGAAAAGATGGAGGTGATCCGCAGGGCCGTTGTGGGCGATCCCGATCGGTTTGATGCAGATGGAAGAAGGATCGTTGGCGGTTATGTGGGGGATATGGAAAAGTGGCCAGATCTGTGGGAAGCCAATGCTGATGTAAAACCCGATTACGCTGGACCTATTCCTCCCCCGGGGCCTGTCTGGACTTTTGGCTATCGTCCCTCAGGTCATTTTGAAGGCAGGAAATGGAAGTGGGACCATCCTTTTCGCAAACTGCTTGACGCTGATGATGACCATGACCATATCGGCGGGCTTGAGACTGAAAACGAGGGGCAGCCAAGGGGGCTGTGGACTCAATATCTTGAAGAAGATCCGACTTTACCACCAGGGGAGATGGAAGACACCGGCTGGAAAGGCCCTTATATAGTCCCCCCTGTGGATGAGAAACTCTCCGACAGTCAGCACTGGGCGGAAACAAACGCTGAATATGCCGGCCTTGAACCAAAATGGAATCCTGCTTTTTTAAAAGAAACATGGGAAGACGGAGACTACTCCCCGGTTGACGGCGCTCTGGGCGAACATTATGATGAAAAAGAGTCCTTCAGACTTTTTCAGACAGATGGGAGACTTGCGGATGGCTGGGACAAGGCATTGAGATTTTTTATAACCACTGACCAGGACAAACCGGGAAGTACGATATTCTGGATCATATCAGAAGGTCCGGATAAAGAAGGAACATACCCGGCAAAAGGAACATTTGCGGCAGGTCTCTGGAGCGTTGACCCTGATGATATCATGAGCAAAGCATACGACGACGACGAAGATTATAACAAAGACAACATCGTGATGAAGATATATTCCCGCGAATGGGAGGCTGTATTTGAGGAGCTAAATGAAAAGAAAAAGATGGAGACCGAAGCGCTCTTTCTCATGATAAAAAGGGCCATTTTGGGCTCATCTCCCGGCGGCATGAACGACGAATTTATAGGGGATGTGTGCCGGTGGCCTAAGCTTTTCAGGTGGGAAGATAACGGCACTTCCGCTAACCCGAATGATGATTACTGGGATGATGAAGATGGCATACCGGTTTCTTATACAAAAGGACAACCAAGGGAGTTGTGGACAAGGACACCAAACAGCAGTGATCCGGCTGACGATATGGCTAAACCGGAATGGGCACATGCGGGTATCGGCTGGCGTGGCGAATATCTTCAGACCCCCTGGGAGATCAATGGGGAACAGTATATCAGGGATGCCTGGGACAGGGAAGTCCTGTTTTTCAAAGACGATACAAATAACGCGATTATGATCCTTTCCCGCGGGACTGATGGAAAGTTTGATTTTTACGATACCGACACCCTGCCCGAGGGCACGCCTGACGGCGTCAACGATTACCTAGAACCGGTGAGTTTTACCGAGGCGATTGATGTAACAACATATGATCCCAATGATGCAAGCGGGTATAATGCGGACAATATCGTGCTGATTGTCAGGAAAAGCGACTGGTATCCGGGATTTTTCACGTTGAACAAGCTTACGGTGCTTAATACCACATCAGGCATTACAAAGGCATGCCTTTTTTATGACGACGGGAGCGCGGATATCAAGGTGGCGGGCACAGACGGCAGTATGATAGACGCAGACAGTGATGGGACATCCGATGATTGGGATGTAGGGTCTGATCCACCGCCGCCGTGTGCATTCAATTACACCGATAGCACGGCAAACAAGATAAAGACAGGGGCCAGATATCTGATTTTCTGGGACGATGCGGATGGGAATGATACAATTGATGTGGGTGAAAACCAGTATACTGCCATCTATAATATTATTACCAATCATTCTATGGAACCACGGGATGATATTACGCTTGATACAACCGTGGATTTTAGCGCAGCACCGTAGAGTTTGTGTTTTCGTGATAACAAATGAAAATTTTTGACAGAAAATTATTAGCCGTTGAGGTCGTCGGCAGACATATAAGGGCTGCGGTAGTCACAAAAAAGGGCAAGGGGTTTGAAATACTTGATTTTTCGCAGATAGACAGGCCCGATCCTGAGGACGATCTGCCTGCAATTGAGGCTATCAAGACCCTTGCAACGCGGATGAACTATACCTCGGGCCCGGCCGTATATGTCACCTCGCTTGCCAGGGCTGTCGAGATCTCCATGAACAGGAAAAAGATTTCGGGCATGAAGCATTACCAGCTCATGGAGGCGGTAAAGTGGGAAGTGGAACCATACACGGGCGTAAACGGTATGCAGGCCCTTATCGGGGTAGAAAAGGAGGACAGGGTTGCTGCTGAGCCAGGAATGGTATCGGACCCGGATGAGACAGATGTTACCGTCAACGTATCAGTGCTGGAAAGAAACATATACCGCGCCATAAAAGAGAGGTTTAAGATTGCCGGATTCAAGCTGGTCCGTATCTATCCACCTGAGGTCTGTTTTTACATGCCGGTCTTTATGGAGGAGTTTGATATCACCAGGGCTATCCTCGACATCGGACAGGATTACTCTAATTTTGCCATCCTCAAGGGAGAAATACCTGCCCTTATCAACACCCTTCCTGTCAGCATGGAAGCAATTATTGACCACCTGACAGGGAATCCTTCCAGAGAACTGGAAAGCAGTCTGAAATTCACGGCAAGACAGGCTCCAGAACCCATGCCTCTTATAATAAGCGGACCTGGAGCAGGGGACAGACGCATTGTCGATTATATTTCATCTATTTCTGCAAACCGGGCGGAGCCGATCGCCTTAAAAAAAGCAGCCAGTCTGACAGACAGCGGTGATGACAGCCTGAATGCAGTCTATGCCACTGTGGCCGGGGCAGCCATCAGGGAGTTGAAGTCAAAAAAGGAGAGGCTCGCAGGCATAAACGATGTGGAACCCCTTGTTCCCCGTTTGAAAAAGAGCGCCTATCTCATGCCGCTGATAGTCACCGTGCTTTTGATAACCTTCCTTTTCGGGCACTTTCAGTATATGAGGTGGCAGGAAAGTTCTTTTAAATCAAGAATAACAAGGCTTTCAGCAGAGTTGAAGGGAAAAAAGGCTCGTAATTCAAAATACGACACGGCATTAAAGGAATCAGAGTACCTCAACAGAGAGATTGAGGTTGCAAAAAACAGAATTGCCTTTGCCACAAATAAGGCAGATGAGGATATTGAACATGTCATCAATTTTTTCAGAGACATTGCCGGTTCTATACCTGAAAACATCGTTCTTGAAACGATAGTTCAGGAAAACAAGCTGGAATACCGCCTCGCCGGTAAATCACTGGATTTGAGTTCCGTAGGAGGGTTTGCCACAACGATGCAGCAAAAAAGATGGTGTGAATCCGTGGTGATAAAATCTATTGAGAAGACAGAGGCGGACAGGCTCAGTTTTGAGTTTTCTGTAAAGACGCGAGTGGTAAGTGGATGAAAAAGCTGACCAGGCTTGAGAAATTCGGTCTTGTTGCTGCCATTATTATTGCGGGGACCTATTTTTATATGGGAAAAATCTATGATCCTCAGGCAAAGGCCCTGAAAAAAACAGTTATAAAACTTAACAAGATTATAGGAGAGATTAATTCCATCAAAGAGGTTGCATCTGCAGGATCGATTAATAGAACAATCAAAAAGCGCAAAGAGAAGCTTAAAAAGGTTAAATCAGAGCTGAAAGATACTGTTATAACGACAGGAAAAGAATCTGAAATCACCGAGCTGCTCGACAGGATAAACAGACTTGTCGATCAAAATCGCCTTGCAGTGAAAAGCATTGTCCCCAAAGGCAAGGTTGCCGGCGCCTTATTTGCCTGGTCTTCCTTTGATCTTGATATGGAAGGCTCGTTTTATTTTTTTCTGGAGTTTCTTTCCGCTCTCAGAGAGATGTCAGATTCGGTGAAAATTCAGAACATAACTATTGAAAAAAATGGTGATGTTGGTGATGTCCTTAAGATTAATATGACGCTGATGATTTGATACGAGAAACGAAAAGCCCATGAAAAAAGCAATTATCGTAATTACAACAACTTTTGTTTTGTTTTTCTCTTTAGACGCCACAGGGTTCTGCCAGGAAAGAAGTCCATTTGAAGAGGCTTCCAAAAGTCTTTACAACTACGAAAACGCCCTGGCTACCCTCAACCTGAAGGGAATCATAACCACTGACAGGTTCAGCAAGGCTATCTTTTTTATACACGGGATTTATTCGATTTTATCTTCTGGAGATGAATTCTGCGTAACCGTGGAAGGTTTGAAATACACCTTTACAGTAAAGAGCGTCAAGAAAAAAAATGTATTCCTTCTGGATGCTGATGGAAAGATTTATGGGGTATCGCCGTAATGCTGAAAACAAATAAGAACCGGATGTTGTTTTTCGCCCTTGTATTTTTCCTGTTTGCTATTGCAGGATGTTCCCACACCGCAACCCGAAGTGGAATGGACGGCGGTATCGCCACTGCAAAGGAAATCCTTGAGCCTCCGAACAGACCGGATTCATTACCTGAAATGCCGGAAGAAAAGTCGATTGTAAAAATCATATCGGGCACAGAAGTAAGCAGCATTAAAGAGGCGCAAAAAATGCTTTCCGGAAAAGAAGACGGGCTGTTAGGCATGAAGGAGATGTTGCATACGATCATTTTAAAGGATGTTCCTGTCGGATCTATTGTCGAGATTCTGACAGAGATGTGCGGGTACAACGTGATTGCGTCAAGCGGTGCTGCTGAGCGAAAGATCAGTATTTATATGCAGGACCTGCCGTTAAGGGAGGCGCTTGAATCCGTATGCCGGTTAAATGACCTGTGGTACAGGGAGGATAAACGGGTTATCACGCTCATGACTGCAGATGAATATGCGAATGAGATGGTGGTGAGGAGGAACGAAAAAACCAGGGCTTTTTACATGCGATATACTAATGCTGAGGATATGGCAAAGATCATCCAGGCAGTCATGGGCGCCCAGGTTGAATTTAAGAGTATCTCGGGCGAAAAGGTCTATGGCCATGTCGAGGCAGACAGTTCATCAGGAGGAGGAGGCGGTTCTACTACAGGTGAGGCTGAACCTGTCCTGACCGAGCAGGATAAGGAAAAGCTCCTCGCTCTTGGGATTACGGAAAAAGAGAGTGATGTCGTGGCATTGGCAAAAAAGATAGGCAAACCCCTTCCCGCCACAATCACGGTTTTTAAGAGAAACAACTGCATCGTGGCCAGGTCTCTTGATGAAACCCTTTTACAGGAAATGGGCAAAATCATCGAGGCGCTTGATACACCTACCAGCCAGGTACTGCTGGAGGTAAAGATTCTCCAGGTAACTCTTGGTGATGGGTTTGAAAGTTTTTTCCAGATGGACTACGCGGATACAGGGCACTGGGGAACGGGCGGCGACTTTACTCACGATGTATCCTCACTGCCCGACCTTGGGCTTGCTTCATCAGCACTTGAATATATCTTTTCAAATAAGTTTATAGATGCGCGGATCCAGTTCTTTGCAAACGAGGGGCGGGTCAATATCCTCTCCACCCCGTTTCTTATGAGTGCCAATAACAGCAAGGTGGAATTTTTTGTAGGGGAAGAGACACCGCTCAGAGATGATGTAGAAACCGAAACCATATATGACGACGAAGGGAATATTGTAACCACGGTCTTTGAGGTAAAGATCACGAGAGAAGAGCTTGGAACAGACGTGACCATATCTTCATTCATCAATGAGGACAGCACCATTACCATGGATATTGAGACCGAGATATCGACTGCAAATCTGAATATGACAGAAATAAATGTGCTGAATGAAAAGACCGGTGTGACAACTCCCTTTCCACTGGACGGGGTAAACAAGAACACAATAAAGTCCATCATTGCGGCAAAATCGGGTCAATCCGTGGCGATCGGGGGAATCATAAAAGAACAGGACGAATCCGAAGAAACAAAGGTCCCTTTTCTAGGTGATATCCCTTTTCTCGGATTTTTCTTTAAAAAAATAATAAAAGATAAAACCAAAACAGAAACGGTTATTATCCTGACCCCGCACGTAATAACCCATCCGGCCCTGGCAGGAAAAATATCAGAGGAATTTCTGAACAGGAAAAGTTCCCATCCCGCGATAGTGGATAAGAAGGAGAATATTCTGGAATATAAAACAAAAGATTGATCCGCAGATTACACGGATTAGAACGTATGAAAAACTGTAGGGGCGGAACCTTGTGTTCGCCCTTAAGAAGTATTGGATGATTGAAGGAGCAAAATGAGTGATAGTGCAAAAATTGTGAATTTATCTGCCAAGCCGCGGAAACCGCTGAGCATAACCGGGCTCTTTCGGGAGACCATGAAAAGGAATGCCTCGGATCTCCATCTCAACACGGGCATGCCTCCGATATTACGTATAAAGGGGCAACTGCATCCCATGGAGTGCGCCCCCTGTGGTCCTGAAGAAATAAAAGATATGCTTTACAGTCTTCTTACTCCAAGGCACAAGGATGTGCTCGAAAAAAAGAAGTCTGTAGACTTTGCCCTGAGTATAAATGATGTGGGGAGATTCAGGGTTGCTGCATATTTCCAGAGAGGGGCAATAAGCGTGGCTTGCAGGATGCTTATGGACGGGATACCCACTTTCTCGAGCCTTAGCCTTCCGGACAGCCTTTCAAGGCTTTCAAGGTTTCGTGACGGCCTGGTTCTTGTGACCGGTGTGACCGGTTCCGGCAAATCAACTACCCTGGCAACAGTGATTGACGATATCAACTCGACTTCCAGGCTTAACATTATCACTATTGAAGATCCTATTGAGTATATTCACCAGAACAATAAGTGTATTATCAACCAGAGAGAGCTGTACACAGATGTGGATTCTTTTGTTGCGGCCTTAAGGGATTCCCTTCGGGCCGACCCTGATGTGATCCTGGTAGGCGAGATGAGGGACACCGATACGATACGCACGGCGATTATGGCCGCGGAAACAGGCCACCTCGTCTTCTCAACCCTCCATTCCAGGGATTGTATTTCATCCATAAACAGGATGGTAGGGGCATTCCCTGCCAATGAACAGGGCCAGATCAGACAGCAGCTCTCCTCTGTGCTGCGGGCGGTAATTTCCCAGAGGCTTCTACCCGGCGCATCAGTGACCGGAAGGATTCCCGCCGTGGAAATCATGTTTCGCACCCCCGGGATCTGCAACCTTATCCGTCATGGCAAGGACGATATGATCTATTCCTCCATTGAGACTGGTATCCACGAAGGGATGCAGACCATGGAGCAATCCCTCATAAAGCTGATCGACGAGGGGCGCATTACCATGGAGATGGGTCTTGCATCCGCCAAAAACACGGATCTCCTCAAACAGAGGCTTTCTACCCGGAGAATTTTGAGTGAGCGGCTTTCGTGGGAGAATAATAAAAAAAGATTTAGGAATTAAACAACTAACAGCTAAGAGCTATCTTTCATGGCACGATTTGATAAATTTGGTGAATTTCTTTTTGAGAAAAATGTGGTCTCACGCAAGGCGCTGTCCGGGCTGCTTGCCTCCCAGCGGTTGGTCAGGGATAAGATCGGAAACATTGCTGTAAAAGAAGGCTTCTTAACTGAAGAGGAACTGGCCGGTTACCTGTCGGAATTTCTGGGCATTCCGCTCTTCAACCATGAGGTGGAAACCATTAAAAAGGGAATTATCAACACAATCCCAAAAAAAATGGCATTAAAGGCAGAGGTCCTTCCTGTAGGGACGGGTGAAAAAGGAGAGCTCTTGCTGGTATGCGCAGGCCCTGTGCAAATGGCTTTGCTCCAGAACATATCAAGATTGGCCAATAGACAGGTGAAGCTTGTTCTCACCACATCCACAAAACTCAAGAAGATGCAAAACCTATTTTACACCATGGAGTACGATACATCCATAAATCTGAATGACAAAATCGAAGTGGAAGGTATCGGTTTTGCCATAGAGTTGTTAGAAAAGCTCATGCTTCGAGCTATCAACAAGGGAGCATCGGATATCCACGTAGAGCCCGGCAGGAACGAACTCATTATCCGGTTCAGAGTAGACGGCATGATGATAAAAACGGAAATACTCCCCTACGACCTGTGCAGCAAGCTCGTATCAAGAATAAAGGTAATGGCAGGCCTTGATATTGCCGAGAGGAGAAAACCGCAGGACGGGGCTTTTTACTTTAAGCCCCAGACTCTTGATGTGAATATCGAAGGGGTAAATGTCAGGGTATCGGTCATCCCTGCTGTCCACGGAGAAAAAGCAGTGCTCAGGTTGCTGCCGCCCCATGATGAGGTCATTCATCTTGATTCGCTCGGCATGCAACCTGAGCTGCTCGAAAGTTTCAAGAAATATCTGAGATCACCCCATGGCATCATGCTGGTAACAGGCCCTACCGGTTCCGGCAAATCAACTACCCTGTATGGCTCTATGCAGATGCTCCGTTCCGAAACCACCAATATCACCACCATTGAAGACCCTGTGGAACTGACGATAAGAGGCATAACCCAGACCCAGGTTGATTCAGGTGAGAATATCACCTTTGCAAAGGCCCTGCGTGCCATTTTGCGGCAGGACCCTGATATTATTATGGTCGGCGAGATCCGGGACATAGATACTCTGAAAGTATCCCTGCGGGCTGCAATCACCGGCCACCTTGTTCTTTCCACTCTCCATACCAACGATGCGCCCAGCGCCTTCAGCAGACTCATGGATATGGGGGCCGAGCCTTTTCTGGTGGCTGCATCCGTTCGTGCTGTACTGGCTCAGAGATTGATCAGGGTTGTATGCTCTTCTTGCAGCGAATGGACCGATATTAGCGATGCAGAGCTTTCAATGCTTGGAATTAACGGCGTAGAAAAATTCAAAATCAAACGGGGAAAAGGATGTAGTTTTTGCAACAACAGAGGTTACAGGGGACGGATCGGTATCTATGAGCTTCTCTGTGTGGATGACGCTATAAAGAAGATAGTTATGGAGAAAGCAAATTTTGAGGAGATTCGTAATTTTGCCGTAAAAAAGAAAGGTTTTAAAACCTTGAGGGAGGATGGGATATCAAAGGTAAGGAAGGGGATCACAACCCCTGAAGAGATCATGCGGGTGACGATGGAATAGCAAACCTATGCCGATTTACAAATATACAGCCATTGATGCAGACGGAAAAAAAGTAAAGGCGACTGTTGCTGCGACCGACAAAGCCGGAGCTGCGAGCCATGTTACGGCTAAAGGGCATTCGCTGATTGAGATAAGCGAGAGTTTTGAGGGTAAAGTCGAGGGTTTTGAGGCCGTACCCGCCGACTTTTTGACCATGATAAGCCGGGTCAGGACAAAGGATGTTCTTCTATTTTTTCGCATGCTCTCCTCTCTTATTTCATCTAACGTAACCATAACAGAGTCCATGGATATCCTGCACGGGCTGACAGAGAACAGAAAACTGAAAAAGATACTCTTTGAGGTCAAGATGAAGATTGAAGGGGGTATACCTTTAAGTGACGCGTTTGCCGGTTATCCCAGGGTGTTTCCGGAAATGGTGGTCAACATGGTGCGTGCAGGGGAGCTGGGCGGTATCCTTGATGTTGTTCTTGAAAGGATTTCCGACTACCTGGAAAGCAGGGCAGCTTTGAGATCGAAGATGATCTTGAGTTTTATTTATCCGTCCGTAGTGCTGGTGGTTGGTGTGGGTGTGGTAATCTTTCTGGTGGTATTCGTGATACCCAAGTTTTCCTCATTGCTGGGTGGGGGGAGCCTGCCATGGAATACCCAGTTCCTGCTTGATACAGCGGATTTTTTAACGGCCAATGCCATTCCTATTATCATAAGTGTTATCGGCTTCACAGCAGCTATAATCACCCTGATGTTCCTGCCTGAATTGAGGTTTTATGTGGACAGGTACAAGGTATTGATCCCTGTGATAGGCCCTGTCTTTCGATACGGGGTGATCGTGCAGTTTGCAAAGACCTTTTCCGTACTTCTCGAAAGCGGGATTCCCTTGATTGAAGCTTTAAGGGCAACCAGTGGAACCATCTCAAACCTGGCCGTAAAGAGGGTAATAGAAGGAATGATTTCCAGGGTTCTGGCAGGGGAACCCCTTTCCGCGGCTGTCATCGGAGAAGGCACGTTTACTCCAATGGTAGGCGCGATGGTGAAAATCGGCGAGCACTCCGGACTTCTGGACAAAGCCATGGTAACAGTTGCAGATCTTCATGAAAAAGCCCTTGCAAACAAAATTGCAAGGATGAGCGCCATGATTGAGCCCGTACTTATCATCGTCCTGGGCAGTATTGTAGGATTTGTGGCCTGGGGTTTGATTGCAGGAATGCTGGCCATGTACGGAAAAGCGAGCTAAGGGCTTAGTCAGAAGTGAGCACTTTTAATTTTGGAGGAAGTAAAAAATATGAAAAAATTGATGGTTGTGATTGCTGTTTTGATTTTTATTTGTAGTTGCTCGTCTGAAAGGGCGGAAAATACGATTGCCCTGTTCGAGGGTGGAAATATTACAAAAGAGGATCTGGTTGCCCACTATAAAAAATTGAAGATGGAGAGCAGGTACAGGAATAATCCCGAACAATTGACCCCTGCATTTGTTTTTGATCATGCTCTGAATATGGAAATAATTATCGCTAAGGGCCTGAAGGAGAACCTGCATCTGGATCCGTGGATCAGGCAGGAGATTCATGGCTTTATGTCCGATTTGTTTCTCAAAGTAATGCAGGACAGACTCGTTCCTGAGATAGACAAGGAAAATATTACCGAAGAAGAGATGAGGCAGTTTTACGAGGAGCATAAAAAGAACTATCTAAAAAAGGCGCTGTACGGGATAAAGATGATAAAAATCAATGACAAAGAAAAAGCAGAGTCTATCGTATCCGAAATAAGGGAAGGCAGGATTACATTTGAAGACGCTGCAAGCAACTACTCGACAGATGGAAAATCCAAGGGTAATGACGGCTTTATTGGAACAAGAAGTCTTGACAAATTTCGTGACAACTGGCGGCTGGCGATTGAGAACTTAAGGTTAAATGCAATGTCTGATCCGGTGAAGATTGATGAGGATTACTATATCTTCAAACTTATTAAAAAAAGCGAATCCTGTCAGTATACGTATGAAGAAAAAAGCGCTTATATAAAAAACGATGTGCTGTACGACAAATACAGAAAGGAATGGGAAAAAACCTATGACGGGCTGAAAGAGGAATTCGAGGTAAAGATTGATGAAGAAAGGTTGCGGGAGTTTTGCATTGAGGGATTAGGGACGATGAACAGGAAAAAATTCAGTTAGGAATCATAACTCCTTATGATTGAAATTATTAGAAGGCTGCTGATCGCAGGTATTGCCCTGGGCGCTATTGCAGGAAATTCGGATGAAATAAAAAAGTTCTTCGATGATACTGTCGCTGTCACGCAGCAGGTTGCCACGGCCGGAGACATGCGAAGTATAAGTATTATACTTGATTATGAATTTATGCGCAGGGGCCGCTATCCCAGGACTAAACATTTTGAAAGATGGATGGAAAAGAACTTCAAGGAGAATGAGCTTAAGCCATTGACCGCTGACCATTGGGGAAACGAGTTCGTTTATACGGCAAGCAAAGATCAAAAAAGATGCATACTCATAAGTTGCGGGCCTGATGGAATAGAAGAAACAGAAGACGATATCAAGATTACAGGACCATGAGTTAAGAGATTGAAGGCTGAAGGTAATAGGGAGTGAAGTAAATGGAAAAAGTAAAAAAAGCACGCAGAAAATATATTCTAGACAAGCCGTTCCAGTTCGGGTACGTAAGTATACTTGTTTTCTTGCAATTTTGTGTTGCTGTATCGGTAGGACTTGTAATTTCTTATTTTTATCTTTTTGTCTTTAATCACGGAAATCTTACCATTCAGCACAATTATGCTCTTTCCCTCCAGTGGGCAATTGTGCTTGGGACTTTATCTTTTGTGCTAATAATATGGGGCATTGCTTATACACACAGGATAATCGGGCCTGTCTACAAAACACGCATTTTACTTCGAGCTGCTGCCTCAGGAAATATTCCACGCGATAAAATCAAATTCAGAAAAAATGATAAATTTAAAGGCCTTGAAGATGACCTTACAAGTTGTTTTGAGACCATGCAAAAATACAAGCAGAGCTCGGGTGAGTAAAAGGAATGTCTTACGGTTTTCCGTCTCAATTGAGCAGGAAAAAAGTGAAGGCGTAACTTGGATTATACAATCAATCTGGTTACGCCTTTTTTATTTATTCGAGGAAGATAAAATTAATTGAAACATTGAAACAAAGGAGTGTTACATCATGGCATCTAATTTTAGAATTTATGTTCAAAGAAATAGCGATGATCTTCATATAAAATTAGAGGGTGATTTCGACGGGACTTCTGCACACCAACTGCTTAACGTTATGAAAGAAAATCAGCGTGGTGTCACAAAAATTTTTATAGATACCAGTTTACTTGACTATATATATCCTTTCGGACGGGATGTTTTTCACAATAATCTTAAGACTGTTGACGCACAACGGATTTCTCTTCTATTTACTGGAGACAGCGCATTGCAACCAGCTCAGTAAGGAACGGGGACGAAACAACTTCCCCAGCTATGCATCACAGCTTCAGGCCACCTTTGCCCGATTTCAAGTCACAAAAATATCAAAATAGCTTGCTATTCCATCAACTTTTGTGATTTGAGATCGAACAAATTTGATCCAAATCTATGCGCCTGCCTGGGGAAGTTATTTCGTCCACGTTCCTAAGGGAATAGATCACACGATATCAAAAAGTTCCTGGATAATCTGTTTGTCTGTAGTCAACCTTTGGATTATGGTTGATTTGCCTGTTTCGGCCTTTTCGCCAAGGAGGAGGAGTTTGAGTCCCAGTGGTACGATTTCTTTGTGGTAGCGGATCATCTCGGCCAGAATGCTGGCAAAATTGTCGATGCGGCGATCCATGAATTCTGTCAACTTAAACCTGTTTTGTCTAAGGATTTTAAGTAAATAGGTAACGCAGGAACTCAGCATGGCATAAGATTGAATCTTGGATAAGCTTCTGAATTGAATTGCAGTATGGTTGCTGAGGATTTCTGCGGCATTCCATTTGGCGTAAAGCTCATAATATTCTATAAACCTGGTGGTTGCCTCTGTGCCGACATGGCCTGTCAGAATGGTAAACATGGCCTGATCGGTCAGGAATTTTTCAAAGGAATCAATGGTCACAGAGGCATAGCTCCACGATCTTGGAGATGGCCAGGCTCCGGATTCTATCGGTTTTCCTGTAAGAAATTCCGGATAGTTCTGGAGGAAGGTGATGATATCGCTCCGGATTCCATTTTTTAACGCGTAATCCTGCATCCACTGGTCAACGTCTGCATGGAGCTCGACAAAAAACATCCGATTGGCAACAGGCGCAAGAATCTCCTGAAAACCGGCTTTATCATTACCCCTGTTGCCTGCTAAAATAATGGCAACATTTTTTGGCAGCCTGTGGTCATGGATAGATCTATAGGTTAAAAGCTGAAACATATAGGCCTGAATCTGGCGGTTGCACAGATGGGCATCATCCAGAAACATAATAATCGCATCTTGATCGGATTTTGGAAAAACCTCCAGATTATTGAAGTTAAAGATTTCCGGCCTTGACCAAACGATAAACTCAGTCTTTTTATCCTCCTCTTTTCCAATTTTTGGCAGTCCTGTAATTTGTTCCAGCATGATCGTGGCCATATAAACCACTTTCAGGCCCCAGCCTCTGTCTTTGCAAATCTGACGAATCACTTCGGATTTCCCAATGCCGGGTGCGCCTGACAGCCAGGGTATAGAGGACAAATGTCCATTTTGGTTTGCATCGCACTGAAGCGTAACGCTTCGGTCCACAAAGCTTGTTGCCTGATTCAAGTTCAGGGTCGTTTCCATATGATCTCCTTTTTGGGTCATTAGTTATTAGTTCAATCCACCAATCATCCAGCAACGGACAACCAGTAACTAACGGAAGTTAATCACATTTCCGATTATTCCTTCCGGCAGTGATCCGACATTTGTAAGATATATTTTTGGTATAAAACCGGGGAGTAAATCCTGAAATTTCGGGATGTCGGACTCCATATCGGTAATACCTATGTAGGCTGAGACTAAATCTCCTTCATGAGACCTGACGTATCTCATGATTTCTTTAAAGACATTTTTATGAGAAGTACCCCCGGAGTGTTTTCTCTCAAGCAATGTCTTTTTTTCATAAGGTCCTATGTTCTCGTATTCTTTAGTCCAGGTAACATTTACATCATGTTTGATCACATAGATTTTTTTGTATTTGTTTTTAGCCTGACAGATAATATCTATAGCTTTGGCGACTGTCCTGTCAGACATTGATGCCGATTCATCAATACTCATAATAACGGTTCCCAGCCTCGGTTCTTCTGTGTAGTTTGGCAGGTAGGGAAGTCTGTCTGCGTTAACCAGCCAGGATAGCCTTGGTTTGCTCCATGTCAGTTCGGCAGATCTGTCTAAAGCCCTGTTCAGGGAGTCTCTCAATATCCTTTTCCAGTCAACTTTTACACCAGACAACAAACTTAAGAATTTTCTTGATTCCATTGAAGTATGGCCACGAAGCGCTTCTTCAAACATTCGTTTAAACAGGAATATTTCATTTTTCTGCTGCTTCGTTAATTCAAAGAAAAGATCCTTATCTTTCGGCCTTACAGGTGAGCTGCCTTCAACGTCCTCTTTGATCCCTTCTTGTTCATCATCGTTTTCTTCATCAAAAAACTCTTTGTTATTAGATGATTGACCGCCCATTATCGGGATAGCCTCAATATCAGTTCGTCTGATTGTTTCTTTGCGAAGCATAACTTCAGATCGAACAACACGCGGCATTCCATTTAGATGTTGTTTAGACAGGGCCTTGTTTTTGTCTTCGGAAAACATATCCTGCGTGACCCTGGAAATAATGTCAGAGGTTTTAGCAAGTTCGTCATATATTTCCTCTTCCAGCATGCTGGAGTATTTGGGATCAAACAGGAAGTGCTCCTCACCTGAAAACATTTTGTGAGGATCATATTTGATCAGGTTTTCGTCAAACAGTCTGCTGAGGTAGAGGAGAAGACCGTTGACCATATAATCGGTGGCCATATCCCACAGTGTATGATCCCGTTGTTTGCGCCTTACATCATGAAAAAACATTATGTGGCAAATTTCGTGTAATAAGAGGAAGGTTACGGCCTCTTCATTATTCCGGGCCTTCAGAAACTTGCTCTTTTTATTAAGGTAGATGGTATCTGTTCCTCTGAAAACGGTAATGTCTTCATCCAGATTCAGAAAATGTATATCATAATTCATAAGAGCGAGCCCCATTGGCAGGCAATCGGGATCTCTAAGCATTCTGGAAATAATCCTTTTAATGATTCCATCTTCATCCATTCTTCGTTCCTCGTTGCTGGTTTTGCGCTTTGCTCCCGGAGAGCAAACAGGAGGATTTACTTTGCCAGCTTGTATAAGAGATAATCCTGCGCCCAGGTATCTTTAAAATCTCCACAGTGTGCCCTGAGCAGCTCGCATAATCTGGCAGTCAGTTGAAAATGGTCTGCGCAATACCAGATCGGAAAATAATCAACACAGTATTGGGTCAGTATCTCCTCAGCGCTCATATTGCCAAAAAGAAATTTTGTGCCCCAGGGAAACTTTTTTTCATCCCACCAGGTTTCAAATTTGTCATTGAAGTCTTTAATAAGGTATATAACATTTGTCTCCCAGGGAAAGGATTCTGGATCCCACCAGGTATCGAAATGCTCTTTGCAATAATTCATCAAAAATCTTGTGGACCGCGGTTTCCAGTCGAATTTTTCCGGATCCCACCAGATGTGGAAATATTGACGGCAGTAACGAATCAAGGTGCTGCTCGACTGCCAGTTATACCTGTCAGGGTCCCACCACTGCTCAAAGTTATGACTCCAATATCTTGGCAAGTACTTGCTGTACGTCCAATCAAATTTTTGCGGATTCCACCACTGACGAAAGTCAGTGCTAACATCAAAACCCTTCAAAAAGAGATAATCGAACCGGTTTTCAATATATCTATGCGTTTCCATAGTCATCCTAACAATGCCCAAATAATCATAAACAGCATTCCCGCCACGCTGCCGACATATACGATCCATCCGATTCTGTCCAGTTTATCAATTGGTTCCATTATGCACGGTCTCCTTTCACGCCAAGTATAGACTGTCACATATTAAAGTTCACTGCGTTATCGGTCGTCGGCGTATTACAATACAGCCTTCTCCCTCTAGCCTTGTGCAATTTAATATGTGACAGTCTATAGTTTCCAGGCCAACTGCAGTATTTATTTTGGTCCAAGATCCTGTTTTGAAAAGCATCTCCTATCAATTTCGGCTTTCACCTTGGCGCTCAAGCTGTTTATTTGATCCAGGTGTGAACCGAAATTGATGTGCCCTGGCTGGATGCTTAAACCTGAACTGTTGTCGGAGCGAGTTGCAGAAAGGATAGCCTTCTCGAAAATCTGTTTTGACTCTTTGGTTGTCATGATATCTCCTTTGTCTGGTTTTTTCAGGTTAGCAGATGCCAGGCATCCTTGAACCGGGTGTACTTGCTTTTACCAGGCCCTGCCTCGGGTAAAAGGTAAACTCTGTATTTTGGCATGGCATGCCGCGGAATAATGTAATGGATACTTTTTTCGTTGTTTCTGCAAACGCAAATGATAAAGTCAAAATTCTGGTTTGCTCCAGTAGTATTGGTGATGCGAAAATATCGCTTCTTTCCGATAATGAGAGGCGTTGACGTGCACTTGAGAATAAGCTTGTAACCGTTCGTCAAAATCTCATACGGATGTTCCCGAGTTCTGAGATGTGGGGTTAAGCCTATGGACTCCATTTTATTTTTGACCTTTATCAATAGCTCGAAACGCTTGGATTTTTTCCTGTTAGCAAGAATTTTGTGCTTTCTTAGTTTTATCTTGCTTTGGAAGGCTTCAGTATAGGGGTATCCATAGACCTTTTTATATACCTGCCGGGCGTATTCTCTGGAAAACCCGAAGTGTCTGGCCACGCCAGCCAGGCTGTTGTCCGGATTATCTATGCTTTTTTTAAATTTCTGCACAGCGCCCGCACCGTAAGTAAGTTCAAACTGTCTTGTAAATCCAGCAGCCTTCTTTATTTCAAAGGTTTTTTTCAACTTTCCGATGAATGACCCATTTACATTTAAAATGCAGGCCAGCTCATAATTGTAAAGGTTTTCCACCTCTACTTTCTGTTTGATAAATTTATATAGTTCCATATTAAATTGCTCTTTTACATAAGCTTCCAGTTGTATCGTCGTCATCTTAAACCCCACATTTTTCAGTTTATTGATACCTCGAAAGGCCACAACTTACGATTTTTCGCTGGCCCTGAACAACGATAGCTGTGTTGCCCAGGCTTGAAATAGCTTGCTTTTGATGCTCATTGCTCACCGAAAAAACCGCAATTTATGACCTTCCAAGGTATAGATTTTCTGGTGCATATCTCCGCCGTTCACTCTGCTGATGGTTAACATTATCAATTCGTTCTTGCGCTTTTTGATAATGCCTGTGAAATAGAGCTCGAACTGGAGCTGGGGAGCATAAGGACGCGTTTGCAATATTTTTTGCACAGCTTTTTGACGCATAAACAGGCATTGTGGCTATTGCAGTTGACTGGGCACAAAACCATGTCCGAGCGCCTGACCAGCCCTTCCAGGCCATGTTTTCCCCAACCATCATGATATTCAAAGACAGCGCCTTTTTTTTCGATTGCCCGGCGGTAAAATGTCTTGATTTTGGTTATTCCGCCTACAATAAGAATGCGTTTTCCGCAAAGATCGAACAATGGACAATCCTCTGCTCCGGATGTTCGTTTTCGCACCGGTCTTACTTTACGATTACGCCTGTCGTTGCGGGCTTGAATGTTAGTAACTTGCATTGATATTCCTCCCTTTCAATATCTTTGAACCTAAATTGAGCGATTTTTACTCGAACTGCACCAATCTTAGGTTGAAACAAAAAAAGGCATGATAGAAAACTGGTTTCCCGCTGTTTTCAATCATGCCTTCACTTTTTCCGCCTCTGCGGAAACCGTAAGACATTCGTTTACTTTTTTTCTGAATAAAGATGATCTCTGGATAATCTTTTATTATAGAGGTCAATATTTAGATTAAGCAAATTAAGTTAGATATATCTAATTTAACATAGAAAAAAATCTTGTCAAGATTTTTTTTTGATGATTTTATAAAAATTTTTAATGATCGTATGTTCCTAACCGGACATTACTGAATGCAGATGGATGTTTCTGCAAGAGGCTCAGAATAAAAAAGTATTCGAACTACGAATTAGATACTTCGCCGCTTGTGGCGTGGAGTCTTTATTTACTATCAGGTAGAAAAAAGATGTGAAAGGCATAAAAAATGACACCAATTAATGCAAATATGCTGGTAATGATTTTATTAGGCGTGCTGGTTGGCATCGGCGCTTCTTTTTCAGGACTGGGCGGAGGTTTTCTTATGGTTCCTCTGTTGATATTTCTGGGATATTCAGCACAAAAATCTGTAGGAACTTCTTTTCTGGCAATACTGATTATTTCCATCTCCGCACTGGCAGCACACAATAAACTGGCTAACGTGGATTACAAAATCGGAATTCTTTTAGGGATAGGAGGTATTATTGGCGCTCAGATCGGCTCACAACTTGTTGAACATGTCTCAACAGCAAACTTCAAAAAAATCTTTGCCGTAATTCTTATCTGCCTGGCGACTTATATTTTTTTAAAAAAATAAGATTCAGTTCGTTAATTCCTCCGGCTTTTTAAACCGATTGACATCAAATAGTAAGTGTTTATTTTTTTATCAGATGCCATGAAGAATTCATAAAATACAGGTTGACAGAAATCACGATATAAATTGTTCAAAACAGGAGGCATATATTTATGCGTTTTGACAAATTTACAATAAAATCACAGGAACTCATTCAAAATGCCCAGTCTCTGGCTTCAAACAATAATAACCAGCAGATTGAACCGGAGCACTTGCTGGCCGCCATGCTGAATGAACAGGAAGGAATAGCCAGGTCTATGCTACGAAAGCTTGGCGTTTCTCCTGAGGCTGTCGCTCAGGAGATTGCGATGGCTATGGATAAATTGCCCAAAGTCAGCGGAGCAGGAGAGGTTTATATATCACAGAGGACAAAATCCGTGTTTGACGCTGCTTTTACGGAAGCCGCCAAAATGAAGGATCAGTATGTAAGCATAGAGCACATCCTTCTGGCGATTTCAGATGAAAAAACCGGTGAAGCTGCAAAAATTCTGAGCCGTTACGGAATAACCAGAGATTCAATTTTAAAAGTTTTAAAGGATATTCGCGGTTCACAGCGTATTACAGACCCGAATCCGGAAGAAAAATACCAGGCTTTGGACAAATTCAGCCGGGATCTGACAGATATGGCACGCCTTGGCAAACTTGATCCTGTCATCGGACGGGATGATGAAATAAGACGCATTGTTCAGGTTCTCTCAAGACGGACAAAGAATAATCCTGTTCTAATAGGTGAGCCGGGAGTCGGCAAAACCGCAATAGTAGAGGGTCTTGCTCAGCGAATTGTAGCAGGAGATGTTGCGGAGAGCCTGAAAAACAGACGGCTCGTTGCGCTGGATATGGGAGCGCTTATAGCAGGTGCAAAATACAGAGGAGAATTTGAAGATCGTCTGAAAGCAGTTTTAAAAGAAGTAGAGAGAGCTGAAGGACAAGTAATTCTTTTCATTGATGAACTGCATACTCTGGTTGGAGCAGGCGCAAGCGAAGGATCAATGGATGCTTCAAACATGCTGAAACCGGCGCTTGCAAAGGGAACATTAAGGTGTGTCGGCGCTACTACATTAAATGAATACAGAAAATATATTGAGAAAGACGCTGCTCTGGAAAGGCGCTTTCAGCCTGTAATGGTCCTTGAGCCAACAGTAGATGACACAATTTCTATTCTTCGAGGACTAAAGGAAAAATATGAAGTACATCATGGAGTAAGAATAAAGGATTCGGCAATAATTGCTGCCGCTACTCTTTCAACCCGATATATTTCAGATCGTTTTCTTCCTGACAAGGCCATTGACCTTATAGATG
>JAJSZP010000021.1 GCA_030262775.1 Deltaproteobacteria bacterium
AAAATCGATGTCGCCAACGAAAAGATGTTTTACGGTTGAGATCAACCAGGGTGGCTGCTTTTCTGACAGACAACGATTCTCTGATAGTCTTGAGGTAACTCAACCACTTGTTTTTGTGACGGAGCCGTGCAAGCGGAGTACCCGTCAGGGCATTAAAAGTTCTTTTGCAGGACATGCACCGGTAACGTTGTAATCCACTGGCAAAACCATGCCTGTAATAATTATCATGGCTGCAAAAGGGACATTTGCCATCTGCATCGAACTTGGATTCAATGCATTCGATAACCTGGGTATCATCAGAGAGATGGGCAAGAGCATTCAGCAAGCTGCTTCGTTGTCGATGATCCATCTCGGTGATTTGGAGTAGTAATTGTGAAAAGTTTTTGTTTTTCATGGCTTCCTCCTTTTCGGAATATATCAAAAAGATAGGAATCATTGATTAATTTTCAACATTTAAAGGGAACATAGCCTTAAATATTGGTAAATTGCCCTCTGAAACTGAGACCTGATGAATAAGGGATTGAGACCCTTTAAACGATATTTGGGGAATCTGAAGAAAAAGAGGAAGTAGTTTCGGAAGAGGCTATAGCAGCAATGATGCAATCTGTCCAAGATGAGGATCTTGAAATTCTTGAGACTCAAATAAATGAAGTTTCTGATACCTTTACAGCTTCTGCGTAAGGCGAGAAGATGTTTGAGATATTGGGACTTAGAAAGATTGAGAGATTTACTGTTATACATCCAGACCATGTTTCGGATTGTATAAATCGTGGGGAATATAAATATAGCTTATGATAGAGATGGAAATGATGCTGAGGACTCTCTTAGGCACCCTAAATATCGCTGGGTCAGAGTCCTGAATACCATGATTCGGCGGAAAGGTAGATTGTTTTGGCGTAAAATTGATAAAAAAACAGGAACCACTTATGACGTGAAGAATGCTGAAAGATTCATTTATTGAAGATCAGCAATTTCCGCTGCAAAACAGCTTAACCTGTTGAAATTGCTGCATTTTATCTAAATAAGTTCACGAAACGAATGTCTAACATATTGATATTGTTTGTTTTTTCGTAAGTAGACTTTTTTATTGTAATATCAAATGGTTACAGTTTTTGTAGCGAACTCTTTTTAAAAATTTGTAATGATTTGAATATGTTAAGTCATTTTACAGCGGGAATTGCTGTGCCATTATCAATGTTGGATCGACAAATGAATAAACTGGAAATGGAAAAAACGATTTTGGAAGAGTCAAATGGACTATCTATTTTTACCTTAAGAGAAATATTGGATTTCGTACGGTTTGTAAAATCAAAACATATGGAGGAGGGCAAAATGGAATTAGTTGACAATGTGAAAAGAGAACTGAGTGAATTAGACAAAGCATCCCTTACGCAGCATTTAGAAGCCGAATTTAAGGACTATAAGGAACTATATCCTTATGAGCAATAGTTATGTTGCAGATACAATGGCTTTGGTGTTGAGGCTTGAACGACGAAGGTTGCCTCAGAAAGTAAAGGCTGTTTTCGAAGAAGTTGAAAATGATAATACCGGATAAATCTGTGCAGCGGTTTTGGAGTCTTTTTTTTCAAGAGAGAAAACCGACATGGCTGAAATGAGATCATCAATTTGCGTTAACCACTTTTTACCGGTTATGCCGGCATATAGTTCAAATACAGTTACAGAGGTTAATGCCAGAAGATCTTCCCGAATTAAGTCGGCTATAGCGGAGGCAACAGGTTCAGCCCCGGAAAAGAAGTCAATCACGACATCGGTGTCCGCAATTACAATTGTTTCCAATTCTCCCTCAGTTCGGTCAACTTTGACCTGCTTTCCTTTGTTTTTTCTGCCTTCCAGCTCCCCTTCATTTTCAGGATATCCATTTTTTTCTCCAATGCCTTGGTTTGATGCACAATATAGTAGTCTAAAGCTTCCTGTATAATAAGGGAATAACCCCGTAAGCCCTTTTGAGCTGCCAGAGACAGCAAGATGCTTCGATGCTTGTTTGAAATTTCAATAGTAGTCCGCATAAAATTTATCCTCTTTTTGCATTTTTAAATATTGTAATATTCAAATGCATATTTGTTAAGATACCCGCCTGCCATGCAATATGCTCAAGGTCAGAATAATAACCGGGGCATAGCGCATAAGTCTAAATGTTGTGGTATTTTATAACTAATTAAAATCCAAGAAAAAAAAGTACATTTATTTTGTTTTCAGTTAGTTATGAGTAGACAAATGGCCTATGTGGAAGATTCAGGTCAAACAGAAGGCGGATCGTATTGAGAAGTTTCTGGCCAAAAATGAGCCCAAGATCGGTTCCGGTGGGAAAGAAATCCAGAGCAATGTTACGGACAATGAGTCAGCCAGGCCGGCAATTTTTGAGCAGACTTATTTTTGCCACAATATTCGTGTTTGGCATAATGCAATGAATTATCTGAAAGTCTATAGATGCTTTTGAACTTAAAAATTCCGTTTAAAAACCTCTTCCTTCATGTATTGAAAAACTAAAGGCCCTTCAAACGGAGCATCCTCCTTTCCAACAGCAATATGGTGCATAAGTTCTATCTTCGCTTTATCAAGACTTCCAATCTGTTCATCAACAAGCTTAAGGTAGTTATTGGTTGTACTGTAAATAACAACCGGACCAAACATAACTTCACCGCTCTCCTTTTTTGTTAAAGCACCCATGACAATATGATTGATAATTTTTATGGCCTTAGGGGGAGACCTGTAACCAAGCAGTTCGGCAAACAGGGAAAGACATTCCATCACGCCATCCGCATCCCATCTTTCCAAAGCATTCAAACCATCTTTTTCAATTTCCTCAATATCAGATTTATTAAAAGAAATATCTATCATTTCTATTAATTCATTTTGAATTGTTTTAAGGGATTCCTCCTTTTTACTGATAACAACATCTTTATCATTTAATATCTTGATAACATTGCGGATGCTGAGCATTTCCTTTACTGTGGGACTTTTGCGCATGCCTACATCTTCAGGAGTGGTCTTATAAATTGCAAAATCGTTATCCAGCACCAGGATTTTCTCAATACAATTATCAGTTTCCTTTATATAGAGATCAAGGTCTCTCTCCTTCCTGAATTTATAGGGGCTCATTTCAAGAAGCTCTCGCGTTGTTTCTTTGTCAATCTTTTTACCACTGTCAGGAGGGCCTATAGAAGCAAGAACAACTTTTGACATCCTGTCTATTTTAATCTTTTTTAAAAGATTTTCTTTAAAAGGCATAATGCTTCTCCTTAATTATTCATGGAATGATAACAATTTTATTTATTAACCGATCATAACTATTCATTATAATCTCTTAGGTTACTTGACTGCAATATTTATTTATAGTATATTTAACTTAAATTGAGCGTTTTTTCACGCATCAAGGACTTACGAAAAGTCTCGACATATCTATTGGTACGTCTGTGCTTTTCGCAAACTTTGCTGCATCAAAATCTTGGTACATTTCTTCGCAAAAAATCGCTTGACTTAGGTTTAAATTTTAAAAGACAAACTCATAAAGGATATAAAACATAATAATATGACCAAAGAATATGTAGAGCTTATATATCAAGGAAAAACATATAAATTTCCTGTTATCCTTGGCACAGAAGGTGAAAAGGCTTTCGATATTTCAAATCTTCGCCAGAGCACTGGTGGTTTGATTACAATGGATCCAGGCTTTGCAAACACAGGTAGCTGCTGCAGTTCCATTACATATATGAATGGTGAAAAGGGAATTCTGAAATATCGCGGCATTCCTATTGAACAGCTTGCCAAATACTCAAGTTTTAAAGAAACAGGATATCTCCTGGTAAATGGTGCTCTACCGACCAGAAAGGAACTCAACCGTTTTTCAGTATTACTAAATGACCAGTCTCTTGTACATGAGGACATGCATACATTTTTTCAGAATTTTCCAAGGGGTTCTCATCCAATGGGCATCTTGTCATCAATGGTTAATGCCTTAAGAGGCTTTTATCCGGAACTCCAGACTTTAGAAGAAGAGATTAACATAACAGTCACAAGGCTTCTATCCAAGATAAGAACTTTAGCCGCCATGTCTTATAAAATATCCAGAGGGTATAGCGTTGTTTATCCCAGACCGGATCTTTCTTATTGTGCAAATTTTCTTAACATGATGTTTGATAATGTTGTCAAACCCTATCATATAGACAAAGATGTAGTTCGAGCTTTAAATGTTTTCTGGATTCTACACGCTGATCATGAACAGAACTGCTCTACATCTGCAGTAAGAATGGTTGGCAGCGGCAGAGTTAATCTTTATGCTGCAATTTCTGCCGGAATCGCAGCGTTATGGGGACCGCTGCATGGCGGTGCCAATCAGGCAGTTATTGAAATGCTTGCAGAAATTGTCGAAAGAGGCGATAGTGTAAAAACAATAATTAAAAAAGCAAAAGACAAAAATGATCCATACAGGCTGATGGGTTTTGGGCACAGAGTTTACAAGACATATGATCCACGGGCCAAAATAATGAAAGAAATGTGTGACAAGGTTCTTGCAAAGCTTGATATTCACGATTCCTTACTTGATATTGCAAAAGAGCTTGAAGAGGTTGCTTTAAATGATGACTATTTTATAGAACGTAATCTTTATCCAAACGTAGACTTCTACAGTGGTATAATTTTGCGCGCCATTGGAATCCCGACAAACATGTTTACAGTTATGTTCGCAATCGGCAGATTGCCGGGCTGGATAGCCCAGTGGAAAGAAAGCATGGATGGACCCAACTGGAAACTCCAAAGGCCCCGACAGATATTCATTGGACCACCTGAAAAAGAATACATACCTATTGATGAGAGGAAGTAAGGAACTACTCGACTTTATTAACAGAAGCCTCTTCAATAAGCGCACCAAAAGCGCAGCTCATCCCAAAATCCTTGTCTATTCCTAAAGTTCCTTTGACTATAACTTCTTCACCTATTTCTGCAGTTTCAAGGGTACTCACCGCAATATCATTATTTCCTTTTTCAGCGCTGCCGGTTCCATCCTGAATATGAATCCAGTTCTTTCCCATAACCTGAGGCATAAATTTCACAACTATTGCTCGAACTGTAATTGTTTTCTGAGACAATTCTTCCTTTTTGGAATAAATTTCTTCTATTGTATAAGCATCCTCTCCAACAGCCTTGCTAACTTTTATATCCTGAGGAGCCGCTTTGGATTTCTTTGCGCTATCCCCCATAGCGGGCATAACTCCATGAGGCATGGAGGCTGATGGCATCTTGGCGGGAGGCATTTTGCCAGGCATCATACTTGAAGGCATTTCAGAAACAATTTCACCCACCGACTCATTAAAAGGACATCCTTCTGAAGAAACGGCAAACAATATGAGATCAAAAGTCTTTTCAAGAGTTTTACTGTGAAAATCTTTCATAACCGCAATATTGGTAATTGCTATTTCATCTCCGGTCTTGACCGGTGTTTTTGGAATGGCCGCCCAGACCTTACCGGTTTTATCTTCGAGCAATAAATAAGTATAATTTGTAACATCTTTGGACTCAATGATTGTAGCTTTTAAAACAGGGCTCTGAACATTCAAGGTCTTGTAATTTTCTTTAATATCCGAAATTACAACATTTCCTGTAACAGAAAGTTCACCTTGCGGAGCTATTGCCTTTTCTTCGCACCCAAGAATAAAAACAAACAATCCTAATATACAGAAAGTGATGTTCGATATCCTTTTATAATTTAAAATCATAATATTTCCTTTCTTGATGAAATCAACTGCCTGTAAAATAATACAATATATCCTTGAGTCTTCGAAAAATAATTTGCGTAAATCTTGGTCGATTGGCACAAAAGTTGCAAGAAGAATTTAAAGTATCAGTTCAAAAATACAACCTATTGATTTATTAGTATAAAAATAATTTATAGAGCATGTTTCATCAGCAATTCTAATTATAGAAATTGTCCTTATTTTACAGGCAAATATGAGATGTTTGCATTATGGTTACAGAGATTAATAGGTCTGTTCAACCCCCTAAAATAGTCATCTTCTACAAATTCAAGCATATCGTATTAAAAATATTTATACAATATGTTAATATTAAAATAAAAAAAACGGTTGTCAAATAATATTTTATAACTACAGAAATAAATATTATTTTCTTGTCACTATCCTGGCTATTCATTGACACAAAATATTTTTCCTATACTTTTGAGCCTCTTGCAGAAACACATAAGACCACGTTGTCGGTGCCATATATTGTACAGTGGCATGAGGTGTGGCATATTTCTTTGCAAAGAATCGCTCAATTTATGTTGAAGTGGTGTGGCAAACTGCCACATATGTACTAAGTTGCTCAGGAAAAACCTCTTGAAGGACTTGGAGCACAATCTCCGCCACCTAAAGAATTAATATGGCATGTAGAGCTAACTAGCTTCTTTACTTTGATATCGCCACATTTAGGGCATTCAATATGCTCGTCATTACCCATAAAAACCAGTTTTTCAAAAGCGTGGTTACAGTTTTCACATTTATATTCATATATAGGCATAAAAAACCTCCTGTTTAGTGCCCGAACGAAAAATAGATAGTTTTTCCATATTCAAGGAAGGCTAAAATTTTAACCACAGGAATAAATTGAGTATTTTGAGAATTAAAATTTGATCCTGACTCAGAAATTGGGGAAAACAGCAGTTTTCGTTCAGACAATAGTTATTAGAATCGCTTATCCCTTGTTCAAAAATATTATCTAATATATAATATGTCAATGTCTGACGAATTAATAAAATTATCAGGGGCAAGTCCTTTCGCTTCGCTCAAGCTGGGTATTTTGCGGAACTTCACTCTTTAAAACGCCGCAAGCGGCGGGGTATTTGACCCGAGCTACGCAATAAACAAAAATTGTACACTCAAACTGATTTCAAAAGGCGCATTTTAATCCCGTAGCGCATATATAGTTAACCAGTCGTTTTCATAGCAAAAAATATTTTTTGAAAACAGTTTGAACTCAATGCAAGAAAGGAGGTGAAACACATGAAAATCAGGAAAGCCATACTTGCAGGAAGCTGGTATCCGGAAAGCGCTTCACAATGCGAGAGAGAAATAAACAATTTTCTTAATGATGCCACCACCGTCAGCCCTTCATCAAAAAACAAGTTAACAGGAGGAATTGTACCCCATGCTGGGTGGTATTTTTCAGGCAGTATTGCCTGTAATGTAATAAATTATCTTAAAAAAGGAGATGTCCCAGATGTTTTTGTAATTTTTGGGATGCATCTGGAGCCTGAACATCCCTGCTATATCATGAAAGAAGGAGTATGGGAAACTCCGTTTGGTAGTATTCAAATAGAAAAAGAGATTGCAGGAAAACTTGTTGAAAGATTTAACTTCAACGTTGAAACCCCGGAATATTTTATTGAAGACAATACAATAGAACTCCAGCTTCCTTTTATAAAATACTTGTTTGGAGATGCTAAAATCGTACCTATAGGTGTACCTCCTGTCAAGAAATCCCTTGAGATAGGAAGGGCGGTTGCAGATATTTCAACCAGTCTGGGCCTGCATATAAAAGTCATTGGATCAACAGATCTTACACATTATGGTTTAAACTATGACTTTACGCCGGAAGGGATCGGTCATTCAGCGGTTGACTGGGTACGCAAGGTCAATGATAAAAAAATAATTGATATTATGCTCAAAATGGACCCGGACAGAGTTATAAGCGAAGCCTTAAAACACCAAAATGCCTGCTGCTCCGGAGCCGCAGCAACAGCAATTGCTGCCGCAAAACAGCTTGGCGCTGATCATGCAGAGTCTGTAATTTATGCAACAAGTTATGATAAAAGGCCGAGCGACAGTTTTGTAGGATATGCAGGGATAGTGTTTTGAAAATTAAAAAATGAAACAATTGATTTTAATGCCTCATTTCGTGCCATTGGTTGTGAAAAATAATGGTCTCCATCCAATGAATGAAAAGTGGTATGTGGACATAACCGTTTAATATCATTTTCATAATTTATTTTAAAGCCAGCATCAAAAATTTCCAGAATTCTATCTTTACGGGCATAAAGACATAAAACAGGAGTTTTATCCAAACATACACCATGCAAGGGGTTCCAGGTAAATAATTCTGATACAATTCTAAACAGACTGGTTCTCCTCCGTTCTAATATACCAAAACAATTTTTATTTTTTACAATTCCCGGGAACAGGAAGTCCATGTAGTAAGTGATTGCCTCTATTGTTTTTCTAAGACTTTTGTGAGGCGAAAATTTCTCCCGGTAATATAAAAAAAAAGAATTTATAACTGACTTCAGACATAATTCAGGTATAGCATTGATTAGCACCAGTCTTTTAAAAGGTTCCTCCAGGCTGTGAGCCGCATACAGGATGGGTATTGCGGAATAACAAGAAGCTATACCGTATAGAGGCAAACTTTCTTTTTGGCTCAGCCTGCATACATGTAAAAGCATATGCAAGGTATCCTGATTGGAAGATTTAAGTGAAAATTTATCTGATGAGTCTCCATGTCCAGAAAAGTTAAAAGAGATAAGGTCATATTTTTTGCGAATTAACCAGCGAAAGGAAATTACCTGTTGTGATAATTTGCCGCCTATCAGTGGCGGAACAAAAATAAGACCCTTTGGGGAAGCATTTTTTATACGGCTCCACTCAATGCTCTTGTTTTTTCCAGTAGATAGACAACCCTTTTCGAAAATTGTTTTCATGAACATATTAACATGTTATCTAAGAGCAATTACAGTAATTTTTTAACAGTTTCCGGAGGCCGATTGTGTACTCAAAAATACTTATTCTTCGCTTTCCAAAAAGTATGGTTCAAAAGCCTATAGTCTGTTACCTTGTTAAAGATTATGATCTTACCTTTAATATTCTTAATGCTACCGTACTTCCCAGAAAAGAGGGAGTTATGGTTCTTGAACTATCCGGAACCAGAAAAAACTTCAGAGAAGGCGTACAATATCTCAAGACTGAAGGAGTACTCGTTCAGAATGCATCCCAGGAAGTAAAGCATGATAATAAAAAATGTACGCACTGCGGAGCATGCACTGCTGTTTGTCCAACCGGCGCTCTATTCATTCAACGGCCCGAAATGAATATTGTTTTTGATCAAAAAAAATGCAGCGTATGTGAACTTTGCGTACCCGCATGCCCCCCCAGGGCAATGGAAGTTCGCCCTACAAAAAACGTTTTTTTTGAATGACACAGTTAACTGCCATAGCGATAAGCGGCGGCGTAGATTCTCTGACAGCGGCCTATTTATTAAAAAAACAGGGCCACAAACTCATTGGCATCCATTTTATAACCGGATATGAAACCAGGCCCACTTATCATAAGAATATTAAAGATCCTGCAAACCCGGAAACAAATTCATATGCAATAATTCCCTCAAGCACAAAAGATTACATTTGCCAAAACATCTCTAACTTAGCTGAACAACTTGGCATATGCATTGAAATTATCGACTGTAGCGTTGAATTTAAAAAAAATGTTGTCGATAATTTTATACAAACCTATATGGCAGGCAAAACCCCCAACCCATGCATGGTATGCAATACCTCAATTAAATTTGGGACTGTTCCGGATTTTGCCCGCAAAATGGGAGCCACTCATATCGCAACTGGGCATTATGCCAGAGTAACAAAAGACAGAAAAAACAGATATCACCTTCTTAAAGGTATTGATTCGCAAAAAGACCAGTCTTATTTTCTTGCTTTACTAAAGCAAAAACAACTTGCCTCTGTCTGTTTTCCTCTTGGAAATTTGACAAAATCAGAAGTTCTGAAAATCAGTAAAGAAAAAGAACTTCAAGCAATTGTAAATAGAGAAAGCCAGGATATCTGCTTTATTAAAGACAATAATTATGGACATTTCCTTGAACAACAACAGGGAGTTAAACCAAAGTCCGGGCTAATAAAAGATCTTAACGGCAACCTTCTGGGAAAGCACCAGGGTTTGCATCTTTATACTATTGGCCAAAGGAAAGGCATAAATTGTCCTGCTTCCGAGCCTTATTATGTTGTAAGTATTGATATAAAGCGAAATATTTTGATAGTTGGCTATAAAAATAAATTACTATTAAAAGAATGTAAGGTTATAAAAATAAACTGGATAAATCAAGAACCTACTTCTCCGATAAAAGTTTATGTCCGTTTAAGATACCGTCACAAAGCAGTAGAGGCTATTCTTTTACCAGGCGGAAAACAAACGGCAATTGTAATATTTGAAAACCCTCAACCATCAATAACTCCAGGACAGGGCGCTGTATTCTATGCAGGAGACGAAGTAATCGGCGGCGGCTGGATTGAAAGCTGAATGTATGCAAAATTTTTCCATCACAACATTAGGCTGTAAAGTAAATCATTGCGAGTCAGAATCCGTAATTCAGATCTTGAAAGAGTCGGGATGGACTTTTGTTCCTTTAGGAGAAGACGCAAATTTTTGTATAATAAACACATGCACCGTTACCAGGAAAGCAGCCATGCAGTCACGGCAGGCAGTAAGACATGCAATACGATCTAACCCGCGTGCTCGTATAATTGTTACAGGCTGTTATGCACAAACCGAGCCCGATGATATTAAAAAAATCAAGGGAGTCCATTATATAATCGGTCATGCCGGCAAACATAAAATCCCTGAAATAATCACATCAACAGAAAAAAAAGATTTTGTATTTCCTGTAACTATTTACAATGACATAATTAATGAAAAAAGTTTCAAACAAATGCCTGTTGCACTTGGCAAAAGGACAAGGCCTTTTTTAAAGATACAGGACGGCTGCAACACGTTTTGCACCTATTGCATTGTTCCTTACGCCAGAGGCCGCAGCCGCAGCATGCCTTTAAAAAACATATTAGATAATATCATCCATGTTAAAAAATCCGGATACAGGGAAGTTGTCCTCTCGGGCATACACCTTGGCCACTATGGACTTGATCTCTCGCCACAAACAAATTTAGCGGAACTCATAAAACATATAAATGAGGCAAGGGCTATTGAACGCGTCAGACTAAGCTCAATAGAACCTCCTGAATTAACTGAAGCCATTATAAAAACAGTAGCTGAATCAGATATTTTCTGCCGTCATTTCCATATTCCTTTGCAAAGCGGAGATGATTTAATATTAAAAAAAATGCGACGCTCTTATACAAAATCAATGTTCAGGAAGTTACTATATAGAATTCATGAATTAATACCTGATGCCGCAATAGGAGTTGATACTATTATAGGATTTCCGGGCGAGACTGAGGAGGCCTTTAAAAATACATATAATCTAATTGAAGAACTGCCGGCAACCTATCTCCATGTATTTCCTTTTTCATCCCGCAAAGGAACACTGGCAAGCAACTTCCCGGATAAAGTACCGTCAAAGATTATTAAAGAAAGATGTAAAACAATGCGTGATCTGGGAAATATCAAAAAAAAAGAATTCTATAAAAAAAATATCGGGAAAAAGGTTGACGTTCTTATAGAGGGAAAAAGAGACAAAGCAACAGGCTTTTTAAAAGGTAAGACTTCAAATTATTTATCAATATTTTTGAGTGGAAATGATGATTTGAAAAATACAATAGTTGATGCAAAAATTGAAAAAATAAATAACAATAATTCTTTATTCGGAACTATTTAATCTCCTTTTCTTTTTTTATAACTTCATATGCCCCTTGAATTTCCCGGAATTTATCATTAGCAAATTTTATAAACTCGTCAGGGAGACCCTTTGATGCAATCTTGTCAGGATGGTATTCTAATACCAGTTTTCTGTACTGCTTCTTTATCTGATCATTTGAATCATATACGTTGCATCCAAGAATTGCATAATATTTTTCAAAATCTTTTATATATCTTGATTTAAATTTACTATATTCCGCATCATTGAAGTTGAATACTCTTGCAGCAGAGTGAATAAGTTGTTCTTCGCTCTCACTAAGAACTCCATCGGCAACAGATACTCTAAAAAGCATATCCATCATAAATTCGAGGAGCTGGGGCTGTCTGCTAAACTGCATGTAGAACTGCCTCGCAAAATCATGAAAAGTCTCCTGAGAGTCAATGGCTGCATGAAAAATGTTCATAGCAAGTCTACTGCTTTCATGATTGAGGTTTAAATCATTAACCATAAAATCCTCTATGGAATCAACTTCTTTCTTTGATATGCGACCATCAGCCATAGCAAGCTTTGCAAGCATTGAGAATGCCGCTATAAAAAAGGTAAACTGAACCTCTTCGCCTGATGAAAGACGTGCATTATCATTAAGATAGTGCTGTTTACTGCTTGAATCAAATCTATGTCCAAATGCAGCTCCTGCGACAGCGCCGAGAGGGCCTCCTAATGCAAATCCTATAGTACCTCCAACAACTTTTCCAAACCAACCCATATTATTTATACTTCTCCTTAAAAAAAATTGGTAGTGATTAACATGTAGTGATTGTATTCAGACACTCCTAAACTCCAATTCAGCGTTATAATGGTGGATAAAATTCCAGATTGATATGATTTTCTGTTTTCTTTTCTTTTTCCCCACGGCTTTGTGCATTTTGGCTGAAAAAAGTTTTTCGCAGGCTGACCAAAAATCTGTATAACAAACAGCACACTGTCGATAAACCGGAGGCAACGAATCCCAAAGTCATTTGGCTCTTACACGGTCACGACTGCCAACATAGACACCCACAATTTGTTTTGAGTCTACATCAATACCCCACTCGTCAAATGTTTGCTTATCTAATGTATTATAGGGGAGGCGGGCAAAGAAGGAACTGAAAATCAGTTTTGATAATGTAACTTCCCTCCAAAAATCACTGTTGTAAATTATATAAGCATATTATAAAAATTGTTCAATTCTATCAACAGTAATTTAGTCCAAAACCAGCGGCTTTTGTTATTTTTTATCACATTTTTTTGTAGACAAAAACATTTTTTATATGGGCATGACAAACTCTGTCTACAGAAAGTACGGACCTCCCTCAAAAATTAAACTGCGAAAGCATCTCAATGCAGATGCCTTGACACGATTCGTGCTTAAACGGCAAAAATTTCCCTTGTAACTTATTGATTTTATAGACCACCGAAATTTATTGAAAAGTTACAAAAAATCTATTAAATATTCAATAAAAAAGGAGCTATATATCATGCTGGCACTAGGATTGCTGGGAAGTCCCCGAAAAAATGGCAACACAAGTTTTCTACTTTCTGCTTTCATGAATGAATTAGAAAAATCAGGAGCGCAGATAAAGGTTATTAAAGCGGATGAAAAAAAAATTATCCCCTGTATAGAATGTTCTGTCTGCGAAAAGGAAGGTTTCTGCCCGCTTGATGATGACATGAACTCTGAAATTTATCCGCTACTACGCCAGGCAGATATTATAGTAGCTGCCACACCCATATTCTTTTATAGTGTCCCAGCTCAGCTAAAAGCTCTAATTGACAGAAGTCAGGCTTTATGGGCAAGAAGATACAGGTTGAAGTTGAATGACCCAAACCAGAAATTCAGGCACGGATTTCTTCTTTCCCTTGGAGCTACTAAAGGGAAAAATCTATTTGAGGGACTTCATCTTACAATTAAATATTTTTTTGGTGCAGTCGGAACAAGCCTGGAAGGAAGCCTGACATACAGACAGATTGAGAATCCAGAAGATATGCGAAAACACCCATCTGTTTTAAAGGAAGTAAAAGAAAATGCAAACCAGCTTATAATCCCTTTTCTTGGAAGGAAAAAAATTCTTTTTGCCTGCCGGGAAAATGCATGCCGCAGTCAGATAGCCAGCGCTTTCGCCCAGCACCTTGCGGGAAATAAACTTGAAGTTATAAGCGGAGGAAGCGTTCCTGCTGATAAAATAAATCCATTGATGGTTGAGGCTATGAGCGAAAAAAGGCTTGATGTGGCTTTCCGCAAACCTAAATCAATTGAAGAGGCAGTTGCTGAAGTTAAGCCGGATATTATTGTTACTATGGGTTGCGGGGAGGAATGTCCTTTTATGCCCGGGGTTAAAATCAAAGACTGGGATTTGCCTGATCCAGCAGGAAAACCAATTGATTTTATGCGTAATATCAGGGATGAAATCGAAAAAAAAGTTGTTGGTCTAATAAAAGATTTCGAGCTGTACGGTTAGATAATTGACGAGTTTACCCCCATATGCATCAAGCTAAAATTTAGTTTCATCGTATATCAAAGAATTTGTTTTATCATTTTTTTTACAGGCTTATGTTATTCAGCAACCATTTATATTTTTTCTGTACCGCTGATCAAAAAAACGGTCTATAATGGAGAAGAAGAAGCGGCAAAGACCATTATGGACAACATGGCTGAATTTGTTAAGTCTAAACATTTCGCCCTAGAAATATTACGTACTTTTAAATGAGGAAAACGTAAATGTTTAGTTCCATCTTATATCGAAGAATTTGTTTTATCATTCTTTTTACAGTTCTAAGTTATTCAGCAACTATTTATATTTTTTCTGTACCGCTGATCAAAAAAACGGTCTATAGTAGAGAAGAACAAGCGGCAAAGACCATTATGGACAACATGGCTGAATTTGTTAAGTCTAAACACTTCGGCTTAGAAACATACAGAGCATCTGCTCTTGACGCTCACAAAAAAGAACTCAAACACATCATTCAAATCCAGGAAAACTTTATTAAAGCAAAATATAATCAATATAAGACTGGGAAGTGGACTGAATTGGAAGCAAAACAGCAGGCCTTAGAAATATTACGTACTTTTAAATATGGAAACAATGATTATGTCTGGATATCATCATACGATTCCGTGCTCATTTCGCATCCCGACCCCAAACTGCATAATGCTGATTTTTCCCAGGTTAAAGACATATATGGGAATTTAATCGTTCCAGCAATGGTTCGGGTGGCAAGGGAAAATGGCGAAGGGTATACATCCTACTGGTGGAAAAGACTTGGGGAAGAAAAGCCTATAGAAAAAATTACCTATTCCAGACATTTTTCCCAATGGGAGTGGGTCATGGCAACAGGAGTGTATATTGACGATGTTGAAGCCGAGATAAATAGCCTTAAAGAGAAAATGATCAATGAACTTCGGCAGATGGTACACACGATGAAAATTGCCCGGACAGGCTACATGTATATATTTGATGCCAATATGAATATGATTATGCATCCCAACCCCAATATTGAGAACACGAATTTTTCTTCTCTTCTCAATCCTGTGACCAGCAAATCAATTGGAAGGGAACTTATGGCGGCAGCAAAAACTCCGGAGGGAAAACTTTATTACAAGTGGGATAAGCCTGATGATAAAGGTCATTACATTTATGATAAAATTTCATGGGTAATATATAATAAGGAATTAGGCTGGTATATTGTTTCTTCAGTATATACCGATGAGCTCAATAGTAGTGCGATCATGCTGCGCAACAGGATTTTCAGTGTCTCCGTGGTAATATTCCTTCTTTTCATAGGGGTTGCCATAATATTTGTTAACAGAATTCTGGTACCTGTAAAAAAATTGTCTGATATGGCTGTTAAGGTGAAAAACGGTGATCTATCCGCTCAATGTGACGTTACCAGTAAAGACGAATTCGGTATGCTGGCAGTGACTTTCAACGGCATGGTAAGCCAAATAAAATTCCACATAAGAGAACTGGACAGCAAAGTGCAGGAACGGACCCGAGAGTTGGATAAAAAAAATGAGAGACTGTTAAAAGAGATTGCCGGAAGAAACAGGATGGAGCTGGAAACCAAGAAAGCCAATGAAAAATTAACGATCTGGGTAAACGAGTTAAAACAGCGCAACCATGAAATGTTCCTGCTGAACCAGATGGGTGATATGCTCCAGGCATGTCATACAATTGATGAGACATTCAGAGTCATAGCTGAAACCTTTGAAGGACTTTTTCCAGGTGAAGCCGGTTCGTTATTCTTTCTGAAAAATTCAGGGAATCTGTTGGAAACCGCAGCTACCTGGGGAAATTATTCTGATAGTGATATTTTTCAACGCGAACACTGTTGGGGGTTAAGGCGCGGCAAGATACATCAAGTCGTAAAGCCCGGTACCGGTCAGGTATGCAAACACGTTAAAGCCACACCACCATTTGGATCATTATGTGTTCCATTGGTCGGGAAAAGCGAAGTTCTGGGAATGCTTCATCTTAGATTTGCCGGATACGATCCCGATTTATCGGAAGAAGAGAACAAACGTTTATTGGAATCCAAGCAGCAGTTGGTCATGACCGTCGCAGATCATTTGTCCCTATCGTTAGCCAATTTGAAATTAAGAAACCGACTGCAAGAACTTTCTATTCGCGATCCTCTCACAGGGCTATACAACCGCAGATTTATGCAGGAATCACTGGAAAGGGAAATTATAACAGCCCAGCGGAGCAACTCTAATGTAGGTATTATCATGATTGATGTGGATCATTTTAAAGCGTTCAATGACAACTATGGACATGAGGCCGGAGATATTGTTCTTAAAGAACTTGGGGCATATTTTAGAAAAAACTTTCGAGGTGGAGATATTGCATGTCGCTTTGGTGGGGAAGAATTTACGATAATAATGCCTGGGACATCATTGGAAAATGCGCATAAGCGTACAGAAAAACTGCGTCTTGGCGTTAAAAAAGAACTTGGTGTTAAATACCTTGATAAAAATCACAATATTACAATTTCGGCGGGAGTTGCGATTTTTCCTGTAAGCGGCTCTAATTCAAAAGATTTACTTGTCGCAGCGGATACTGCTCTATATCAGGCAAAAAATGCCGGCCGAGATCAAGTTGTAATTGTGGGAACATAAGGGACATCCTTGACTAACTGGACTTATGTTTATCTGACCTGTAAAGAGTTTTTACAATTGCAGAATGAGATACACACAAATGACGGCTGATTTCAATTAGAGAAAGCCCCATTCTTCAACAAGTTCTTTTGCCAGTTGAGATCTATTTAGATTTATATCATAATATGTTCAAATCAAAAGAAAAATTTATAAACTGGTCAGCTAAAAATTGATGATGATTTTATCAACTTATGGGGCAAGGTGATTACTATTATCGCTGAGGTTGCCTGTGAATTTGATAAAATATAGCAAAAACGCAAGCGCATTATAGACTCTATGTTACTTATATTTTTGATCTTTAGCCTATTATTCTCCAGGAATAGTCAAGGTTATGGGACAACGATTTCTGATTTAATAAAGCCGATAAAAAAATGGAGAACAAGTTAAGCAGCATAAGGGAAATGATCATTATTGGCTAACTATTTAATTGTGATTGATTTTAGAAAGTTAAAAATATATTATTAAATGTTAAACAGACAAGTCAATAATATCGTGACAGTTCACAGGTTCAGGCTTCACCGAAACTCTGAACCGCTATAGACTTTCAGATAGTGAAATTAATTATCTGAAAGTCTATACATATAGCTGAGGTAATTTATGCTGAAAACAGGCTTCAATTTATATAATCTTAGATGGTTATTCATTATAGTATTTATAATGTTTTTCGCAAGCGCAATTTCAATCGGCAGCGATATAAGCAAACAGCAGGAGCCGCTGCCTGCCCCTGTTCGGGTTGCAATAGTTGAGAAAAACATGGTTTCAAATCAATTATCTTTGGTGGGTACTACAGAAGCGATTGCCGTCAGTACAGTGGCTGCGGAAGTGTCAGGCGTTGTGGAGTATTATCCTGTAAAAGAGGGTGACTTTGTAAAAAAAGATGCGTTGCTTGTCAGGTTGAGATCAACGGAGCTAAAACTTAGGCTGAAGGGCGCTATTGCTGCACAAGAGAGAATAAGAGCAAATCTTAAAAATGCTGAAAAGGAACTGTCAAGATTCAGCAAACTTAAAGACACAGACAGTATAGCTGCGAGGCAATATGATAAAGCGCTTTATAATCATAAGGCCCTTTTGCAGGAATTTTTACAAAAAGAGGCAGAAGTTGATCGTTTTGAATATGAGATTAAACAAAAAGAAGTTTTTGCGCCTTTTTCGGGTTTTGTTGCTGAAGAATATACCCAGGTCGGCGAGTGGATAGATAATGGGGGCCCTGTAGTAAGGCTGGTTGATCTGGAACAAATTCGTATAACAGTTGATGTGCCTGAACGTTATGTAATTATGCTTTCCCTTCAAAGCGAAGTCCTGGTGACGATAAAGAGTTTAACAAATAATTTTTTTTCCGGCAGAATATACGCAGTGCTTCCTTATGGAGATAAAAATGCCAGAACTTTTCCGGTAAGGATAAATCTTGATAATCCAGGCTGTAAGATAAAAAGCGGGATGGAGGCAAAAATTACCTTTAATCTTACCGGCACAAAGAGCGCTTTGCTTATACCAAAGGATGCAGTAGTTACCGCAGGAAACAGCAGACTGGTTTTTTTATTATCAGATAATAAGGTTGTGCCTGTAGATATAGAAATTGTCGGCTATTATGATGGAAATGTAGCTGTTGAGGGAGAATTGAAACCTGGCGATAAGGTTGTTATAAGGGGAAATGAACGTCTCATGCCAGGTCAGACCGTGTTAGTGCAGTAGGCAGTAAACTAATGACTATACCTCGAAAGGCCATAACCTGCGATTTTTCGCTGGCTATGAACCTCAATAGCTGTGTTGCTCAGGCTTGAAATAGCTTGTTCGCGCCTTGCTCTTGATACTCATTGCTTGCCGAAAAAACGCAATTTATAACCTTCCAGGGTATAAATTGAATATTGAAGGAATTCTGTTAATTTTTTAAAAAACAGAGCAAAGTGATTCCATAAATATTCAATCCAATACCTAATGTCCAATGAAACTTGTTGAAATTTCAATAAAAAAACCCGTTACCGTTACTGTCGGAGCAATACTGCTTATACTCTTTGGGTTTATTTCGCTTTTCAGGATTCCAATTCAACTTACCCCCAATGTAGATCTGCCCGAAATATCTCGAAACTGGAAGTAGCAAAGCAGGAAGTAAAAATGAAAAAAGTTATTTGTTATTTGACCATTATCTGTTTCATTCGGTCGTTTCCGGGTATTGCGGTAATGCCGGTATTGGCAAGAGCTAAATTAACAATGGCAACAGTCAAATTTATTTATCCAAAATCTTTAAATCATATTAAAAGACCCTTGCGGCAGGTTAAAGTCGGGGAGCAAGATTTTTCTTCACAAGTTCTTCCAAATCGAAGAGATGATATTCCTGAAATCAGTTTTGAAGAAACAACAATGACTAAAAAAGCGACAAAAGAAGAAGAATTTGTTTGTTCTTCTTTTTCTTCCAAGGACTTAGAAGAAGCGGAAGAAGTAATTATTTCTACTGCAATAGAAGAAAAAGCCGAAGAACTAAATGGGGATTGGCTGGAAATCTTTAAATGGGTCAGAAATAAAGTTGCTTGTGAATTCTATCACGGAAGTAGAAAAGGTTCAGTCAGAACTTTAGAGACTTTAGCGGGAAATAACTATGACCAAAGCTCTCTGCTAATCGCTCTTTTACGGGCGTCAAATATACCTGCCAGATACATAGAAGGTGAAATAGAGATTGATGCAAAAGATTTAATAAATTGGACTGGCGCCCATACGGGCATGGCTGCTGCCAACGTTTTCCACCGTAATGGCTATGATCTTACAATATACGGTTATTATGATGAAGACAATAATCCAATTTTAACCAGTGCTAAATTTAATCATATCTGGGTTGCGGCTTATTATGGAGATGGATGGTGGCTAATGGATCCGTCATACAAAACTCGTCTTTATACAGAGGAAGTGGAAACAGATGACACAGGGGTTACAACAATATCGGATGCCATTACAGAGGACGGCAATACTGTCCTGTTTGACATGGATAAGGTAACTATAGGAGTTCAGGAACAAACTGACGCTTTAGAAGTGCTGGGAGAAGGCTTGACTATGGAAGAGTTAGTAGGAAAATGGGAGATAGAACAGACAACGCCCGTAAACGTCATTCTATTAATGACAATGTCCGTCAGAGGATGGTACAGCACTATTGCTGACGTTAATGGCGACGATAAGGTCAGTAGCTTAGATGCGCTAATGTTCATGCGGGATAGTAGTGCTCTGCCGGAAAAACCTATGACTACATGGTCTCCTGAATTTGAATTTAGTGAAGTTTCCGACGAAGAAAAAGCTAAAATGAAAATTATTTTGCCTGGGGATATAGAATATCTTACTTCTTTGTCCAAAGTAGCGGGGAAGAGGATATCGCTCATATATGTACCTGCCACAGATGCTGACCAAATTTTGTTAGATTCATATGGGAGTATTTTTGACATTCCTATTCCTTCAGATATGCAAGTAAAACCTGTTCTTCAGATTGAAGGAGAGACGGTAGCTGAAGGAGAATACACTGGACTTGGAAAGAATGACCAAGAAATCTCTATGGGATTTTTGAGACCTGGCGAGGATTGGGAAACCACAACTAAAAACTTGATTGCCGGTACAAGATATAACATTGTAATAGCAATTCAAAAAATCGAAATAGAAAACCTGAGAGACCTTATAACAGCCTTTCAAAAAGAAACAGAAGGGATGGCTGAAGATGAAATAATGCCTGATGACATGATAGATCGCAGCCTGTATCTGTGCGGACTATTGTATGTTGGTTTGACAGATGCCTTTACTTCATATGCAACAAATACCATTGAGGTAGTAGCAACTCGTCAGATTATGGCGGGTTACACTTTTAATGAAATCAAAGCCTACGTCGATTCCTCTGGGGAAGTTGTTTCTATTGAAAGAGGTGGAACGGGAATAGATATGACCAGAAACCTTATCAACCCTTCTTCTTTGAAAGAAGAAGAAGACGATGAAATTCTCTGGTTCGATATTCACGGAGCTATAGGGAGTAATGCCGAGCACATGGTCTTTGACTTGCTGTACGATGTTGAAACGGTCTCAACAGGAAAAATTTTTACAGAGGCCGCAGAAAAAGGCATCCCTATTCATACCATAAAAGCTGAAACCTTGGAAACCGATCTTTCAGAGATTGATGCAGATGAATCAGTAAAAGATCATATTCGTACTTATATAGGGATGGGGTATACTGCACATATACCTCGTGAATCGCTTACGATTGGAGAATGGTCAGGACAGGGATGGCTTGTTCGTGATGAAGGAGTTGCTGCCGGATATATGATACAAGGAAACTTGGGCGAAATCATAAACGGCGGAGCGACAACTCAGCCGACAGAAAATACTGTAGAAACTGCGGCGCACATAGGATTGGTGGCTTGGGAAACTGTTGATGGAACTATGATTTCAGGATCGGCGGGAGTATGTGCCGGCGTACACGTATATTCAGCAATAACAGTATGGAAATCTTCTGCTCCTATCATAGCAAGAATGGCGGTAGCAGGAATAATGGGAATGTCTGCATTATTCCTGATTGGAGCAGGCGTGGCGGCTTTTATTTGGATTGTCGGCAGTCATTATACGGAGAAAGCATGTATAAGAAGAAGAAAAAGAAATTATGGCTTGATCGTTTAATAACGATGTGGGTTTTAAAACTGGACAGAAAACTCAGAAAGATAGACAGGAGAGTAAGAAAGCTTTTGAATCTTCCGATAGAAGCAAATAATGCTAAAAGATTTTTGTAAAGAGGTTTTTAAATGCGGGAATTCAAGAAATTTAAGAACCAGGAATTTGTGCTCCTGTCAAGTTTATTGTGAAAATGAATCAAGTGTAACCTTTTACGTATAAAAATATATTCAATAACATCAAGACGATGCCTATCAAAGCGAAGTCCTGGTGACGATAAAGAGTTTAACAAATAATTTTTTTTGTCCGGCAGAATATACGCAGTGCTTCCTTATGGAGATAGAAATGCCAGAACTTTTCCGGTAAGGATAAATCTTGATAATCCAGGCTATAAGATAAAAAGCGGGATGGAGGCAAAAATTACCTTTAATCTTACCGGCACAAAGAGCGCTTTGCCTATACCAAAGGATGCAGTAGTTACCGCAAGAAACAGCCGACTGTTTTTTTATTATCAGATAATAAGGTTGTGCCTGTAAATATAGAAATTGTAGGCTATTATAATGGAAAGGAATTCTGTCAATTTTTAAAAAAACAGAGCAAAGTGATTCCATAAATATTCAATCCAATATCCAATACCTAATGTCCAATGAAACTTGTTGAAATTTCAATAAAAAAACCCGTTACCGTTACTGTCGGAGCAATACTGCTTATACTCTTTGGGTTTATTTCGCTTTTCAGGATTCCAATTCAACTTACCCCCAATGTAGATCTGCCCGAAATATCTGTCGAAACCATATGGCGTGGTGCAAGCCCTTTAGAAGTTGAACGTGAAATTATAGATGCTCAGGAGGAAGAGCTCAAAAATCTTGAGGGGCTTGAGGAGATGAACAGTGAAAGCCTTGATGGGCAGGCTTATATTAATCTGATGTTCGAGATTGGAACAGATACTGATGAGGCTCTGCTCAGGGTATCAAACAAACTTGAACAGGTAAAAAAATATCCTGACAATGTGGAGAAGCCGACTATAAAATCCGGCGGCAGGCATGAACAGGCAATAGCCTGGATAATATTACGCTCTCTTGAGGGATATAAAGGAGCATTAAAACAGGAATACGATTTTATAGATGAGCATATAAAGCCTCGCATTGAAAGGATTTCAGGTGTAGCATCTTCAAACATTTATGGGGGGCTGGAGAGGGAGCTTCAGGTCATAGTTGATCCGGAAGCTCTTGCCGCTCGCAAAATAACTATTCCGGAACTGATAAGAGCGCTTGATATAGAAAATAAAAATATAAGCGCCGGAAATTTCGATGAAGGTAAACGTCGTTATATTGCGAGAACAGTAGGTGAATATGAGTCTGTTGAAGATGTTTCCAACGTTATAATAAAAAGGGTAAACAGCATACCCATAACTGTTGGAGATGTTGCCAGGGTTGAACTTGGTTATGAAGACATGGATCTGGTGGTTCGACAAGAAGGAGTTACAACCATTGTCTTGAATGCAGTTCGAGAACCGGGTTCCAATGTTTTGGTTGTTATGGAAAGATTGAGGGATACTCTCAAGGAGTTAAATAACGGCATATTAAAGGAAAGAGGTCTTAAGCTGGAACAGGCCTATGATGAAACCAGCTACATTTACAGCGCTATCGACCTTGTAAGAAATAATATTTATTT
>JAJSZP010000022.1:0-7052 GCA_030262775.1 Deltaproteobacteria bacterium
AATGAATAGTGGCATAAAAATTGAAATTCAATTTTCATGCCAATTGGTGATTTTTTAGATAAATAATTTGTATAATCTTTAAACTTTCGTAAAAAACGGTGAAACTTCAGTCTTTTTAATAGAATCCCTTACTGCCTGCAATAAAGCAGACTGCCCATTACCATTGTGATTGTCATACTGTTGATATACTGAGTAGGGCAATTCGATGATCATATCAATATCACTTGCGTGAATTGCTGTTCCCCTGCCATAGGAGCCAACATAAAGACTATATATAGTGTCCGAGTCAATGTTCCTAAAGTCAGCATTTAGCTGCTTTGTAATTCTTTTGTATCGGTATTGAACATTTGATACTACCGTATTGGTCATTCGCAAGTTGCTACAGAATGTACTAAATTTTTCGCTTATTCCCATGCGACTTCCTTAAGGTTTAACGTAGCGGCTCAACAGCACGACTAAGGAACGTCCGCTGGAGCCGTTAGGCAAGAGATCATACAATTGGGAATCATCCGATACGCCATTGATCATCTGCGGCTGCTGCACGCGGAAGCCCCAAACGATTGAGAGCATCCCAACCGGCTCGACAAAGCAGTGTCCCTTCTGGGGAAGGCTCGCCCCGGTCAAACCCTCCGAATGCAGGAAATTCTCCGGAAAGATCGAACGGTTCACCACAGACCCGAATTTCTGATCGAAAATATGAGGTTTTCGGTTACCCACTACACAGGAATGTTCCCATGTTTTTTAGGTGGCCTGAACTCTTTTTTGCTGCACATTATCTCCAGAGCCTCAATCAGGCGGGGCCTTGTTTCGCTTGGAACAATAACAGCGTCAATATAACCACTGCTTGCCGCACAATAAGGATTTGAAAAAAGTTCTTCGTATTCTTTTACTTTTTCTTTTCGCTTTGCAACAGGATCATCACTTTCTTTAATTTCTTTTCTGTGTATTATATTGGCGGCACCTTCTGCTCCCATTACCGCAATTTGCGCACTTGGCCAGGCAAAAGCCATGTCTGCCCCCAGATGTTTGGATGACATCGCAATATAGGCGCCACCGTAGTCTTTTCTGGTGATTAGAAGTATTTTCGGCACGGTTGCCTCTGAATAGCACCATAGGAGCTTTGCACCGTGGCGAATAATTCCTCCCCATTCCTGCTGGCTTCCAGGCATATAACCCGGGACATCAGCAATTGTAAGAATAGGAATATTAAAAGAATCGCAGAAGCGGATAAAACGTGTGGCTTTGTCAGATGCATTAATCTCCAGGCATCCGGCAAGAACCATGGGCTGATTTGCGATAATACCTATGGTTTTTCCATTAAGTCTGGCAAAACATATAATTATATTGGGAGCAAAAAACTCATGAGGCTCAAAAAATTCTCCCTTGTCAACAATTGAACATATTATGTCCTTCATATCATAAGCCTGGTTCGGGTTGTCTGGAATAATTGTATCCAGCGCCGGATCTCTTCGCTTTGGATTATCTTCCGGATCAATGTCAGGCGGATCTTCCATATTGTTTGAAGGCAGATATGACAGCAGTCTTTTTATCTGGTTTACAGCATCTTCATCGTTTTCACAGGCAAAGTGAGCAACACCGCTTTTTTCATTGTGCGTCATGGCTCCTCCTAGGTCTTCAAAGGAAATTTGTTCTCCTGTTACAGCCTTGATAACCTCGGGCCCGGTAATAAACATGTAGCTGCTTTTTTTAACCATGAATATCCAGTCTGTCATGGCTGGTGAATAGACCGCTCCACCTGCGGTCGGTCCCATTATTGCCGAGATTTGTGGAATAACTCCGGAGCATGCAGAGTTGCGGAAAAAGATCTCTCCAAAACCGGAAAGCGCATCAATTCCTTCCTGTATCCTTGCTCCACCGGAATCATTTATGCCGACAAAAGGTACTCCGGCCTTTAATGCAAGATCCATAACTTTGCAGATTTTTTTTGCGTGCATTTCGCCGAGCGTACCGGCTCTGGAGGTAAAATCCTGGGAAAATGCAAATACTGGTCTGCCTTCAACAAGACCGTGGCCGGTTATAACTCCGTCTGATGGAATTTTGGTATTTTCCATGCCGAAATTTACGCACCGGTGCTTTACGAACATGTCGATTTCCCGAAATGTTCCTGTATCAAATAAAAGGTTTAATCGTTCACGCGCGGTCAGCTTTCCTTTTTCGCGCTGTTTTGCAACCATTTTTTCGCCGCCCATTCCCAGGACATTTGCTTCCCTGACCTTTAGATCTTTTATCTTATCTTCCACTATGCCCATTATTATATTTCCTTGAGGTTTTTTATCGTAAATTTTTCAATTGCCCTCTTAAACCCTGGAATTGAGTTTATAATAGTATCATCATCCACACAAAAAGCTATTCTAAAATGACCGGGGCAGCCAAAACCACTGCCCGGCACTACAAGAATCAATTCATCCTGCAGAGCTTTCACAAATTTTACGTCGTCAGGCACAGGAGATTTCGGGAAAAGATAAAAGGCTCCGGATGGCCTGACAAATTCGTAACCGCATTCCGCAAGGCTGTTACATAGAATATCTCTTTTTCTTTGATATTCAGATAGATCAACGCTCGCTCCCTGTATTGAAGCTATTATCCGCTGCATAAGAGCAGGAGCGTTAACAAATCCAAGAATTCTATTGGCCAGAGCCATTCCATTAATGAGATTTTCTTTAAAAGCAGCCAAAGGATTAACTGCAATATATCCTATGCGCTCGCCGGGTATGGAGATATCCTTAGAATAAGAAGTGGCAATTATGCTTTCTCTATAGCAGTTAAATATACTTGGAACTGTGATCCCATCATAGACGATTTTACGGTATGGCTCATCGGAAATAAGATAAATTGTTTTGCCTGATTTTTTTCCTTTGTCATTTAATATAGTTCCAAGTTCAATCAGACTTTCTTTGCTGTATATTTGCCCTGTCGGATTGTTCGGAGAATTTATGAGCACTGCCTTTGTTTTATTATTAATGGCAGAAGAAATTGCAGTTATATCCAGGCTGAAATCAGGCTTTGTAGGTATTGTCTTTAATATTCCGCCATGGTTATCAGCATAAAACCTGTATTCAACAAAATAAGGGGATGGAGTAATAACCTCATCGCCGGGATCTAATATTGTTTTGAGAATAACATTCAGAGCCCCTGCTGCGCCGCAGGTCATTATTATTTTTTTTTCAGAGACATCTGCCTGCTGTTCCACTGAAACATAGGCGGCCACCGATTTGCGAACATACGGGAAACCAACGTTGGGCATATAAGCGTGGTTCCCCTTCACAGTGGAGTTGGCGGTATCTATCAGGCTTTCCCTGAAACTTTCCGGAGGCTTAAGGTTTGGATTGCCAAGGCTGAAGTCATATACATTGGCTGCGCCATGCTCCGCCTTGAGGCGCGCTCCTTCTTCAAACATTTTGCGTATCCATGAAGATTCGGACAGCGTTGCCTCAATCTTTTTTGCAATCGTCATAACAACGTCCTTAGTTCACGGATTCAACAGACTTGATTTCCGGGAGCGCCTTTTTCATAATTTTTTCAATTCCGTCTTTAATTGTCATTTGCGACATCGGGCACCCTGAACAGGCGCCTTTCAAGCGCAATGTAACCACGCCGTCAACCACATCAACAAGTTCCGCATCTCCTCCATGAGATTGAAGTGAAGGCCTTATTTTTTCCATGATTTCCAAAACTTTTTCTTTTATCATTATATTACCTCCTTTTTTTTGATTCTATCAGTATAAAAATCTTTTCTAAAAGTTACAAACTCATCCTTTAATATTGCTTTCCGTATTTTTTTCATGAGATTTGTATAATAATGAATATTATGAATTGTATTCAAACGATAGGAAAGCAGCTCTTTTGCCATGTACAGATGACGTAAATAGGCTCTTGAGTAATTACGGCAGGTATAACATGTGCATCCTTCTTCCACAGGATCGGTGTCATACCTGAAACGTGAATTGCTGATATTTATTGTGCCTGATTTTGTGAACATCTGGCCGTTTCTGGCGTTTCTTGTGGGAATAACACAGTCAAACATATCTGCACCAAGAGAAACAAGCTCTACGAGATCTTCAGGTGTTCCTGTTCCCATTACATATTTTGGCTTTATATCCGGCAGGAGAGGGAGTGTAAACTCCGCAATATCAAACATTATATCTTTAGGTTCTCCGACACTCAATCCGCCGACTGCATAGCCGTTGAAACCGATTTCCAACATCTCTTCAGCAGAGATTTTGCGAAGATCCTTGAACATACCTCCTTGAATTATTCCGAACAGTAAATTTTGAGCGTGTTTGTTTTCATCCCAAACTTTTTTACATCTTTTTGCCCATGCTGAACTTAGTTTTACGGAGTCTTTTGCTTCATTTTTGCTTGATGGATAGGCAATGCAATTGTCAAGGCACATCATTATATCCGAGTTGAGGCAAATCTGAATTTCAACAGCCTTTTCAGGAGTCAGCAAATGCCTTGATCCATCAATGTGGGACTGAAAAGTAACGCCCTCCTCATTTATTTTTGCAAGCTTTGCAAGCGAAAAGACCTGGAATCCGCCACTGTCGGTCAGAATTGGCCTGTGCCAGTTTGTAAATCCGTGAAGGCCGGAGAACAGATTTATCACTTCACATCCCGGCCTTAAATACAGATGGTAGGTGTTGCCAAGGATTATTTGAGCCCCAGCTTCCAGAAGTTCTTCAGGGGACAATGACTTTACTGTCGCAAGGGTTCCAACCGGCATAAAAACAGGAGTTTCAACAATACCATGACGAGTGTGAAGCAATCCCGCCCTTGCCCTTGTTTTTTTGCATTTTGCAACTACATTGAAATTGGTCATAATATATAGGGTTCAGGGTTTTATGCAATAAACATGGCATCACCATAGCTGAAGAACCTGTATCTTTCTTTAATCGCTTCCCTGTAAGCATTAAGAATATTTTTGCGGCCCGCAAAAGCTGATACAAGCATCAGAAGTGTCGACTTCGGCAAATGAAAATTTGTAATCATTGCATCTGTAACTTTAAACCTGTAACCAGGATATATAAACAGATCACAGTTTGCGCTGTTGCTTATAATATCCCCATTAGTATCAGATAGATATTCCAATGAGCGAACGCAAGTCGTTCCAACGGCTATGATCCGTTTCCCATTTTCTTTTGCGTTATTTATAATTTCAGCGCTTTTTTCAGGGATTGTACACCATTCAGAATGGATCCTGTGATCCCTTATATCTGAAACTCTTACAGGCGAAAAAGTACCATATCCCACGTGCAGGGTAATTTCAACTATCTTGATATTTTTTAATTTCAGCTTTTCAATGAGTTTTACCGTAAAATGAAATCCTGCTGTAGGCGCTGCAATAGCACCTTTTTGAGACGCGTAAACTGTTTGATAGGATTTTTTGTCATCGCAGGCAATATTATTTTTATCTCGCCTTATATAAGGGGGAAGGGGAACCTTGCCAATCCGGTAAAGCAATTCTTCAAAATCGCCTTTGCAGGTAAATTTTAACGAATAAAGCCCATTGCGAGAGTTTATTACTTCAGCTTTTAGCCCCTGATCGAAAAAAATAGTTGTGCCCTGTCTTGCGCGTTTTGAAGTTTTTATCAGGCACTCGTATACAAAAGTATTGTCATCTTTTCTTTTGTTATAACCTTTGGCATAGTTGAGAATAAGTATTTCCGCGTTTCCGCCCGTGTCTTTTTTTCCAGTTAGTCTTCCAGGAACGACTTCCGTATTGTTAACAACCAGTATATCGGATGGTGAAAGGAAGTCACAAATTTTATAGAATTTATGATGAGACAGCTCGCCTGTTTTCCGATGCAAAAACATTAGTTTTGACTGGTCCCTCTTTGCAATCGGTTTTTGAGCTATAAGTTCAGATGGAAGGTTGTAGTTATAGTCAGTTATTGAAAACACGATTCCTAACTTTTCCCCAAATAAACCAGAAACAGTCCGATTAATATGATTATAAAACCGAATTTTCGCAATGTTTCGTTCGGCATTTCAAAAATTTTTTGTAACCAGAACTTCATTCTTTCTGGAAAAGCAAAATACGGCAGTCCCTCTATGATCATCACCATCCCGAGTACGCATAAGAAAAATTCCATGGTGTCCCTCTGAAAATCAGAAATTCATAAACTTGCAACAACTCACCAGTAGTCGATTTGTTTCATAACTTTGATAGACTCGTCCAGTATTTATTGAGAAGCCACGAAAACTTTTTTATTAACTACTGTCCTATGCTTTGTCAAAACAAAAGATGACTATTGAGGTGACTCACCAATGTGCTTACAAATTTTTCCTGTTCAATACGCGGTACTGGTTTCAGTTTAATAGGTGAGCACAACACGCCGAGATCAAGGCAAATATTTGCTATAAACAGGCTGATAAAAAATTGATGGCATAATCTACCACCCATATCTGAAAAGGAGGCAGATTACATCCCACATCCCCTCACAATATATAGCACATTATTACCTAAAGACATACTGCATATTGTGGAAAAATTAGCAAATAGATTTCCTGTAAAACTTTTTTATTCTATATATTGTATCAGACATGCGTTAAAAATACTAAATATTGCTATTAAGGGGTGCGGATTCAATATCCATGCCCAAAGGACATGGATATTGAATATTTGGAGACCTCAAAATCAAACGCCTTATTAAGTTCCTGTAAAACCTCATTGACCTGTTTTGAACAAAATTCATATCACCTTGTTTTTCATACATTAATTTTATGTAACCATTCGTAATTTTAACATTTTATACTTTTACATAAAAGGAAATGCAAGACAACATTTTGAAAGTTTTCAGAAGGAAAATCTTGACAGCTATAACCTGCTTTGTTATTAAAACAAATTTTAATTCTTATCGTTTATTGAAATTCATTCCTTGCTCTGAATTATTATTTCAGGGCTTAATATCCAAGAGGAGGTTTAATGCGAAGGTACGAAACATTTATAATTATTGATCCTGATCTTTCAGATGAAGAACGGAGTCCTATTTTCGAAAAAGTAACAGACTTAATCCAACAAGAGAAATGCC
>JAJSZP010000022.1:7106-22914 GCA_030262775.1 Deltaproteobacteria bacterium
GGCTTGCATATGAAATCAAGAAAAAATCTCGTGGGTATTATGTTCGTTTAGACTATTGCGGAACAGGAAAACTCGTTGACGAAATGGAACGTTTTTTCCGAATTGATGACCGGGTCATGAAGTATATGACAGTTTTGCTTGACAAATATGCTGATATAGAACTTCTTAAAGAAGAAATGGCCAAAGCTGAAGTTAAAAAAACCGAGCCCGATCAAAATGAATCCGATATCGAACCGAACGCTTCTGATATCAATAATTCTGAAACGGCTGAGGATGAAACAACAAAAACAACGGAAAGTGAATAAATAGGAGAAAAGATGGCTGTTCCTTCAAATTCAAAAAGAAATTCAAGAACTCCAGGTAAAAAAAGAATATATCATCGCCGAAAAATATGCCGTTTCTGCGCAGATACAAGTCTTGCAATAAATTATAACGATCCTAAAACACTCAAATATTTTATTACTGAACGAGGCAAAATTATCCCAAGACGTATATCCGGAACATGCGCTAAACATCAACGCGTTCTGACACATGCTATAAAGCGAGCTCGAACAATTGCACTTCTGCCTTACGTGGGGACCGTCGACTATATTTAACGTTATATAACGTTGTGTGTTTCCATGGAGAAGAAGATAGTGTCTCAAACTGTTCAAAGAAATATATCAAAGGATATAGTAAGTGGCATAGCAATAATAGGTCTTATATTTATAGCTTCAACATATCTGCCTGTCATAGGGTTTTTCTTTTCTTTGTTTATTCCTCTGCCAATTCTCTTTTATCGCTCAAAACTCGGGAGAACAACAGGAATTATTGTCTATATCTTATCAATCATAATGATGCTTGTAATAACAGGCGGTATATCAGATATATTGTTCTTTGCTGAGTTGCTGCTGCTGGGTTTTGTTCTTAGTGAACTAATTGAAATGCGTTTATCTATTGAAAAAACAATTAGTTATGCGTGCGCATTCGTTCTAATAACGGGAATTATTATCTTGTTCTTTTACAGCAATTTATCAAACACTGGAATTTACACCTTGGCATCTGAATATATATCACGAAATCTCAAGCTGACTATGGTGATGTATGAAAGTATGGGGGTTACAGAAGAAAGCATACACGTTATCTCGAATTCAATGGAAAAGATCCACTACGTACTTATACGAATTATTCCTGCTATGCTTATATCTTTAACCTTATTTGTGTCATGGACCAGTCTCTTAATCGCAAAGCCCATGCTTAAAGCTAAAAATATTTTTTTTCCTGATTTTGACTCTCTTAAATTATGGAAAGCGCCGGAATTCATGGTTTGGATTTTTATAGGATGCGGCGTGATGCTTATTTTGCCGGAAAATTCTTTTAAAATTTTAGGATTAAACGGCCTGATTATCCTTATGACAATATATTTTTTTCAGGGCATAGCAATTGTGTCCTTTTATTTTGACAAAAAAAACGTTCCCCGTATATTCAGAATTTTTCTGTACAGCATCCTTGCTTTGCAACAGTTGGTTCTGCTTTCTGTTATAGGGCTTGGCTTCTTTGACATGTGGCTTAATTTCAGGAAACTGGATATAAAAAAAGAAAGTTAAATATTAATATATTAACAACTTAACTATAAAGTTGTTTGTGGAGGTTATAATGAAAGTAATTTTGAAAGAAACTATACAATCACTAGGCATAATTGGCAGCGAAGTTAATGTTGCCAAAGGTTATGCTCGCAATTATCTTTTGCCTCAGGATAAGGTTGTACTGGATACACCTCAAAATCGCAGAATACTGAAACAGGAAAAGGTTAAAATTGAACTCCAGATAGTTAAAGAAAAAAGCCTTGCTGAAGAAATGGCCAATAAACTTGAAGGAGTTGTTTGCAAGATAGCTGCAAAGGTTAGTGAAGAAGATCGTCTGTATGGCTCGATTTCTATGAAAAATATTATTGATGCACTTGCGAGCCAGAATATAGAAGTTGAAAAAAGAATGGTTCTGCTTAGTGAGCCCATAAAGAAAACAGGTACATTCAAAGTTCCTATACGAGTTTACAAAGGAGTTGAGCCTGAAATAACTGTTGAAATAGTCCCGGAATAAAGTTATTATATTTAAATGGTAGATAGGCTGTTTCAAAACAAACAAGACCCCTCTTTTTATAAAATTCCTCCTCAAAGTATTGAAGCTGAAGAATCTTTGCTAAGCAGAATCCTTATAGATAACAATACATTACTTGATATTGTTGATATTATTTCATCAGAGGATTTCTATAGATCAGCTCATCAAAAGGTTTTTTCCGGTATTATTGAACTCTTTTCAAAGAATGAACCTGTTGACCTTGTAACTCTTACCAACGCTCTCAAAGAAAGGGGGAATTTAGAAGAGATTGGAGGGGCAACATATTTAGCAACGCTTGTTGATACCGTTCCACTTGCTGTAAATGCAAAACATTATGCTAAAATTATTCATGACAAAGCATCATTAAGACGTCTTATAGAAAAAGCAAATGATATCGCCAAAAAATGCTTTGAGGACAGGGGTAATGTCGACGAACTAATAGATTTTGCTGAAAGTTCAATTTTTGAAATTTCAAAAAATAAGCATAAACAATCATTTTACCCTATAAGCGAAATAATTGATGTCAATATTGAAACCCTTGAAGAGAGACAGGGCAATAAGGCCTTGATAACTGGAGTTCCAACAGGGTTTACCCGCCTTGATAATCTTATATCGGGTCTGCAGAAATCAGAACTTATAATTCTTGCCGCACGCCCGAGTATGGGGAAAACAGCTCTGGCCCTTAATATTGCCAGGAACGCCGCAGTTGATGCAAATGTGCCTGTAGCTATATTTTCTCTTGAAATGTCCAAGGAACAATTGGTAATGCGTCTGCTCTGTTCTGAAGCGAGAATTGATTCATCTCGTTTAAGAGGGGGGTTTTTCAGCATGGAAGACTGGCGTAAATTGACAGATGCCGCTGGTGTCCTGTCTGACACTTCTATTTTTCTTGACGATACTCCCGATATATCAGCTATGGAAATACGAGCAAAGGCACGTAGATTAAAAATGGAAAAAGATATAGGCCTTGTCATTATTGATTACCTCCAGCTTATGAAAGGCCGTATGTCTGCTGAACGTAGAGATCTTGAAATCTCCGAAATATCAAGATCTCTAAAAGCTTTGGCCAAAGAACTTGATATTCCGGTAATGGCTTTATCTCAGCTCAACAGAATGCTTGAGCAACGAAATGACAAGCAGCCAAGACTCTCAGACCTGAGGGAATCCGGAGCACTTGAACAGGATGCGGATGTAGTTACTTTTATATATAGAGACGAAATATACAACAACGATGAAAACAATCCCAAAAAAGGTACGGCTGATATTCTGATTAGAAAGAATAGAAACGGCCCTATAGGAGAAACAACATTAACGTTTTTAGATAGCTATACACGTTTTGAAAATCTTGCATTTGAAAAATAGAAATATTTGTAACAGTTCACGGTTGTCGGTTTACAGTTTTATGTTTTGATCAACCGTGAACCGTGAGCTGACAACCGACAACCATAAACTGTATGAAACGTATTTTCGGAAATACATCCAGCTTAAAGGCAAATCAAATCCAAAGCCTTGAAAATCTCTATCGACGCCGTATCCCCGATAACTTCCTCATCACACCCGAACTTGCGGCTGATATCAGCAGGCTTTCCCATGAAATGCGCCGCCAGATAGGTCTTCTTGTCAATCGTCGAGGCAGGATAGCCTTCGTAATTGTAGGGAGCCACCATAAAATAGTCATACCCGATACAAGTGAATACAGGACTGCTCCCGGTCGTCTGAAGGGCCTGAGATGTATACACACTCATCTAAAAAAAGAATCTTTAACAAGCGATGATTTCAACGACTTAGTCTTTTTAAGACTGGATGTTATGGCTGCAATTACAATAACTAAAGATGGTCTTCCATATCAAGTTCATGCAAGCCATATTCTTCCGGCCAGTAAAGATGGAAAGCCTTATCAGATGTTGGGACCGCTTAATCTCAATCAGCTTGATATTGGATGTGTTGAACTTATAAAGGCTCTTGAATCTGAACTCAGCCATTCAGAATCCTTATATAAAATAAATCAAGACAAAGAAAGAGCCCTTCTCGTAAGTGTGACAACGGCTTCCAGGCGTAACGCAATGGACTCTTTAGAAGAACTGAAAGAACTTGCTGCCTCAAGTGGTATTGAAGTAGCCGACACCGTGCTTCAACAACGCAAAAAGGCTGATTCAAGATTTCTCCTCGGTCCCGGCAAACTCCAGGAACTCACTATACAAACACTTCAGAAGGGAGCAACACTTTTAATCTTCGATCAGGAATTGAATCCGTCGCAAATTCGCTCCATTACAGATAATATAGATTTAAAAATTATAGACAGGACGCAGCTTATTCTGGATATTTTTGCTCAACGAGCTCAAACAAAAGAAGGAAAAATTCAGGTTGAACTTGCTCAACTTAAATATTTGCTTCCAAGACTTATTACAAAAAATACCGCCATGTCACGTTTGACCGGAGGTATTGGTGGCCGTGGTCCTGGCGAGACCAAGCTGGAAATAAACAGAAGGCGTGTACGCGACAATATAGCACGACTTGAGGGGGCTTTATTAAAGGTAAAAAAACAGCGTAAGCAGCAAAAGGCAAAGCGCAGCAAAAAAGGATTGCCTGTTATTTCGATTATAGGCTACACCAATTCTGGAAAATCAACCCTGTTAAACACTCTTACAAAAAGCAATGTTCTATCAGAAAGCCGCCTTTTTGCTACCCTGGATCCTTCCAGCAGGCGTCTTAAATTTCCCAGGGATACTGAAGTCATAATTACAGATACAGTAGGATTCATTAAAGATCTGCCCAAAGAGCTTGTAGTTGCTTTTCGCTCAACTCTTGAAGAACTTGAAAGTGCTGACCTCCTGCTGCATGTGATAGATATAAGCAGTCCGCGTTTTAAAAATCAGATTAAATCTGTCGAAAGAATACTATCAGACTTAAATCTGAACACTATCCCTTTAATTCGTGTTCTAAACAAACAGGATCTCGTTAACAGGGAAACTATTAACAGGCTCAGCACTGACCTTGATGGGACTTCCATATCGGCTATTAACAAATCAACCTTGATGCCGCTTGTTGAAAAAATGGAAAATGCAATACAGCGTTTTGTAAAATTCTGAAATTCAACTTTTATGGTTCTTCAGGCCTAAGCGTACTTTTGATTGAAAAGTATGGACATACATGTTCCTTTTTGAGGCTCATTAAACTTAAGGCTTTTTGGATAGCGTACCAGCAGCTGTTTTGCAACCTCCACCGATTCCTCGAAATTTTAATTAAACAGGTCTTAGTTCTATTTTTCCCCATAAGCCTATTTCATCACCCATAATAATTGCAATACCATCAACCCCTTCAATATTTTTTCCAATATCAATTGCCTTTGGGATATCAGCTTTTGTTTTAATATGATTGCCTATTGAAGTTGCTGCTGCATCGGCAAGGGGGCATGATTCTGATAATACACATACAGCATCAGCATTGCCGAGGCTTAATGAATGCCCAACAGTACCTGATGATGTACACACAGCAGCAGGTTTTATTATTGAATCTATTCGAAGTCCAATACGTAAGCTTAATGGAGATTTGCCTGCAAAAATACCGATTTTAACCGGTTTATTGGTCTTTAAAAAAATATCGCCTCCATTTTCTACAACAACTTCATCAAAAAATAATAAAAGATCAAGTCCAACATATTCTGAAATTGCGCCGGCAACTGCAGCCATTGGCCCAACGCCTGCTTTATTGCTGGCATTTATCATATCTTTGACAATGCTCGGTGCAGGACCGTTAATTTGCCATGGTTTAAGTGTTTTTTCAAATTCAGGATACCTGTTAATATAGCTCTCAATATATCCTCTATATTTCAAAACCAATTCTGTTGTTTTATCCGCAAGGATTTTCCCGGCATGTATGAACAAATCTGTTTCTTTAACAACCACATTAAAAGAAACTAGATCATTTTTTTTTACCAGATTGCGGTAAGTGAGGTTTTTATACATATAAGGTTCAGGGATAGAAAGCGGTGAAGAGATTAGGGCAACAAATTGTGAACCCTGTGTTTATTTTATTTGAATTTTAAGCATCATTTCAATTGGGCGCTGTCTCAAGAAATACTTAGAAACGTGGACGAAATAACTTCCCCAACTATGCATCACAGCTTCAGGCCGCCTTTGTTTGATCTCAAATCCCAACCATATTGAAATAGATAGCTATTCCATCAACTTTTGTGATTTGAGATCAAACAAATTCGACCCAAATCTATGCGCCTACTTGGAAAAATTAAACGGACACTATCACAACCCGAGGCCATTGAGCAGATCAATAACATGCTCGACACAAACAATAACATAAACAGAACGACGCAGGATTTCAATGGACTGTGGCGGCAAACTGGAAAGATCTGCCAAAGTGCGGTTTTTGACCCTTTCATTTTCACGACATCTTTCTATGAGCAAAATGGCCGGCATCGCCTTCCCCATTTATAAATAAAGATTTCTCGGGGTTATAACAGATTCCAGGGTATATCTTCGATAATGGTCTCCATATGTCGGATGAGTATAATCAGGGTCGATTTTGGAGGTTCTGGCGGTTAAGGATACATTGATAGAATTGCCGGACTGAGAAAATTGTAAATCTTCGATATTTTCGGCAACCGGCTGATGATACGGGGGTATCCACGGAATGTAAACTTTTACTGACGATCCTACTGTACGCCCCAGCTTATTATCGTAAATATCATAAACTACATGTTCATTGGAATCGTCTAAAACCCCATCAGGGGGATCGCCTGTATTATCACCACCCAAATCCATAGTAATATATATCTTGTCGGTGAGCACGATCACAATCCCGGCATTTGCCAGGCCAGTGGGATCATACCCAGCCATCCTGATCTCTCTGCTCATCATATCCATAGCAGCTCTTGCGTTCTGCATCATCTCGACAGTCTGTTCCTGAACATCGTATATTTTGCGCTGCATAACGAAAGTGCTCGACAATGCCGCCATGATAATCAAACCTATTGTCATGGCAATCATTAGTTCTACCAGGGTAAACCCGCTCTCTTTATTTTTAGACAAATAGTACAATAGCCTTACTCCGCAAGAATCGTTTGCAATTTAACCTGACCGTTATCGGAATCCCAATATACGGTAACGGTTATATTATTCATGCCCGTCTCCGGATTGCCAGAAACTATATCTGTGATTCTTTTGTATAAAGGAAAATTTTCTCCGCCATAAGGCTCTGTCCCTGCTTCAGCATCAGCGCCAGCGTATCCAGCCCTTTTGATCTTTTCCATCTTATCCTGCGCCAGCATTGTTGCAGTAGTAATCCTGTTGCTCACCTTATTGCCCCTAATTATCCCTGTTATCAAAGCTGCTGTCCCAAGCAGTCCTATTAACAGAATAACCATGGCAACCAGAACTTCTATTAAGGTAAAACCGCTATTATTGGCGATCTTGTTCATTTTTTATCACTCTAAATTATTTTCCGGCCATTACAGAGCTATTGTGTATCATCTATCTTTACACGCCCTGTAAGAGCGATTTTGATATATTTGGATCCACTTGAGTTAGTAAGTTTAATGGTTTTCTGATTACTTGCCGTTCCCTTAGGGGAAAATATCGGGTTCATAATCAAGTCATCTTCAAAAGAAATAGTTACATCGGAATATTCACTTTGAATATCTTTTGTTTGAGTCCATTCATCAATATTATCATCATCATCCAATCTCTGAATCTGATATTCATGCTTATTGTCAAAAAAAAATACCCTAAACTTGTTGTTTTGAGTCACAGCCTGCATCCTTGCCAACATCAAATCCCCCATTAACTGCCTTGCAGCACCATTTAATCTTGATTTGGGCAGCCAGTCAAGATATGTCGGAATCGCAATGCCGGCACAAATCGACAGAATAGCAACAACAATTATCATTTCAATCAAAGTAAAGCCCGATTGTTTATTGTGAAGCAACATAAAGCAACCTTTACACGGTTATAACTTGCGTTTCTGTCAAATAACCTCAATTTGTGGCAGAGTGCAGTATATTATGTGGTAGTGCTCTGCCGATCGGCGTTGTTTCTGCAAGAGGCTCTTTTATATATCAATTTAAAATTATAAATACAACTATTGTCAAATATCAGCAACTCTAATTATAGTCTGTTATTCACCACAAAGCACACGAAGCGCGCGAAGCAGAGCTTGTTATTTTCTTGTTTCTTCGTGATCTTCGTGTGCTTCGTGGTATTCCATAGAGCACTGCCACATACACTTGCTCTTGAGCGTACCCCCGAAATTCAGTGTTTCAAATACAGTTGATTTTTAAGGGGCAAAAGTGCTATCAGAATACATCCGAAATCAAGACAACTCAGATAACGAGTAGATAAGTCGGAAGAATAACAGATAGTCAGTCCCTTTATGGGTTTTTCCTACGACAATGACCCCTTTGATGGGTCTTCATCAAACCACGTCCTATGGGCGTGGCAGGTAATTTTTTCTGAGCGCAAAGGTTAAGTTAAGTCATGACAAGTCGAAACAAAAACTCCATTCTTTGCCCCAACTGCCGAAAACTGATAAGCGCCGATGAATCTCGTTGCCCCTACTGCAACATATCAAAACCAGGGTCATGGTGGAAAAATAATTTATTGACCCAAGGAGAAGGAGTTAGCAGTGCTGACCAGATTATCAAAATAATAATCTATACCAACATAGGCATGTATATTATATCGCTTTTGTTTAATTCCCGTTTGCCGGGCCTTTCCTTTAATCCATTTTATATTCTGTCTCCTGAAAATAGAAGCCTTCTGTTGCTGGGAGCTACGGGGACCATTCCAGTTGACAATGTGCATGGATGGTGGACAATAGTCTCTGCCAATTACCTTCATGGAGGGATATTGCACATTATTTTTAATATGTTTGCATTCAGACAGATAGCATCCATAGTCAGTCGGGAATATGGTGTTTATCGGATGTTTATCATCTATACTCTAAGCGGAATTATCGGTTTCAGGATTTCTTATTTAGCTGGAGTTACATTCACCATAGGCGCTTCTGCCGCCATATGCGGTCTGATAGGGGCAGCGATTTACTATGGCAAAAGCCGCGGCGGGACTTACGGACAAGCCATTTACAGGCAAATCGGCGGATGGGCAGTTGGAATTATGCTGTTCGGTTTTGTTGTGCCGGGCATCAATAACTGGGGGCACTGGGCTGGAATGTTGGCAGGGGCTGTTCTTGGATTTTTTATGGGTTATAATGAAAGAACTAAACAAAGCCTGTTTCACAAAATTTTTGCCGGAAGTTGTGCGATTATTACAGTAATAGTGTTATGCTGGGCGGTTGGTTCTGGAATATCATTAATGTAAAACCTGTTGAAATGAACTGCCCCGCAGCAAGCTGCGGGGAATTAAACCCTAAAAAAAAATTAAAATTGAAGCGTTATAATTTATCGCCTTTATCGCTATTGTTCAGTTTGTCAGCTTCTTTTTTTTCAGCATCGGTTGTTGCGCTTTTAAAATTCTTTATTGCTTTGCCTACACCTGCTCCGATTTCCGGAAGTTTGCCGGCCCCGAATATAATTAGAATAATAACAAGTATTATTATAAGTTCAGGCATGCCAATTCCAAACATAAAATCCTCCTATTTGTTGGGCTCGTTCTGTTTAAATTCCTGCAGAAGCTGCTTAAACTCTTTTGACTTTAGATATTGGCTAATGGCATTCTGATGATCTATCCACGTTTTCCAGACATCTATCCAAGCATCATTGTGCCAGTAAAAGCCAGAGTCTCCTTTTTCCTTAATTTTTTCAATATAGTCATTAAACTCTTCCATGCAACCTTCGCAGAATTGATATGATACCTTAATGCTGCGGGAATCATTTTTCTTTTGATGGGCGAGGCTAATTTGAGAGCCGCATTTTTCGCATTTAAAGGAGCACCGTGTACATTGAAAAACCTTCTGTACTGCAAGAATTTTGCGTTTTTTTATTAGATTGGCTTTCTTGTCTCTGGTTAACTGAAGTTTAGTATCAAGTGATATAATATCTGCCATAATAGGTTAAATTTTCCAGACGAGCGAGAAATAAATTATTTTTTTCACAAAAAATATATAAGGGTGTTGCAAAGCGAGGTGCTTTTCAATACCCTTTATATGGTATATATATAAAATATAACACCAGCATAGTTTAGTGTCAATCTTTTACAGGTTAGACTGGATATTTGATATAAGCGAGCTACTCACAGTCAAACCGGGAGGAGCATCTGAAACTTTTTTGAAAAAATTGCTGGATTGTGATTTTTTCTCCAAGGAAGTCTTTCTCGAAAATATTTATAGTGGGCCCCCAAAATGAGACAGTGTGTTAAGGCGTGTTTCCAGGCAATATCGTTCGGAACGTTTGTTGCTTAAATATATTTTGTTATGTCTGAGAATGACTTAGTCTTGTGAAGTCAAATGAAATGCAGTATAAATTACTTCAATTGTCTCGCCAGGGTTACATCCCCAGAAAATATCCTTTGTAATTTTCCCTGATCATCTTTCAATATTAACACCCCGTCATTATCAACATCCACAACTTCTCCAATATGAGTTTCGCCGACAACATCAACTTTAATTTGTTTTCCTATTATATCTGCAAGTTGCCGCCATCGGTTCATAATAGGCTCAAAATTATTTTTCTTAAACATATCGTAATATTGTTCATACAATTTAAGGAATTTCTGAATAAGCTTGACTCTTGAGGTCCTATTTCCGGTTTCTATTAAAATTGAGGTTGCACTTTTCTTTATTTCCTGGGAAGAATTTTCGAATAGAGTGTTTACATTCAATCCAAGACCAACGACGATATAATTTACTGCATCCATTTCAGTGCTGATCTCAGTAAGAATGCCGGCCAGCTTCTTTTCATTTACAAGGATGTCATTAGGCCACTTAATTCTTAATTTTAGTTTCATGAGCGAAATTAAGGTTTCCGCTAATACAACAGCAGTCATCAGCGTTATTCTCGGGGTTTCATTAGGTGATATGGCCGGCCTCAGGATAAGAGAAAAGTAAATTCCATCTCCAGGGGGTGAAAACCAGCTTCTTCCTCGTCTCCCCCTTCCGTTTGTCTGTTTTTCCGCAATAACCAGGGTTCCTTCAGAAGCTCCATGTGCTGCAAGTTCTTTTGCCCTTGTATTGGTCGAATCAGTTTCCTTCAAATAAATAATATTTTGCTTTCCACAAACTTTGGTGCAGAGACCTTCCTTTATTTCATCAGCCGTGATGGGATCTGAAGCTTCGCTGAAAAGATATCCCTTTTTTGGAGAAGATTCTATAACATAGCCTTCCTTTTTTAACTTACCTATATGCTTCCCTATAGCAGAACGGCTTACTGATAAATTATTGCTTATCAGCTCACTGGAAACCCAGTTCCCTTGATTTTTTTTAAGGTATAACAATAACTGATCGTTAGTAGCCATTATTGAACAATATCTTTCTTAATGCCTAAGTTGAGCGTTTCAAATTATGCCAAAAACATATTAAGCGGAATAATTCTGTCAATCTACTTATGCACTTTGTTCTTGTTGTCCGATGATTTCTTGATATGCTTGAACTTAATAGTCTTCAAATGAACCATACATGCTTCTTCGCTGGCAAAACGTCCGATAAACTCCACAAAGTATAGTGGAAACGCATCACCATACTCAAGAAATACAGCACATTCAGGAGCACAAGAGTAAAGTGCATAAGTAGATTCTGTCAAATTACATTGTCGTCATATTTTATGCTGGATCAGGCAGTGTGTTAAAGTTTAGGCTGCGAGATCAAAAAGTTTAGTTTAGGTCAAAATGACTTTTTTAAAAGCCTTGCGCAAAGCCTTTGGCCCTTCCTTCGTCACTTTATGAAGCTGTTGCCGTTTTTCTGGTAGCAGTTTTTAAGTTGCCGGCAACTCCTTATTCTTGTAAAATTCATCATAATCATTTATAACCTCTTGATTAACCACTTCAAAACGGCTTTGTTTTACATCTAATCCCAAAGGATTCTTCAATAAAAACCAAATAACATTTACAGTTCCATCTTAGATGTGATAATGTTTCCCAGTCTTTCACAGGTTCTTCTCCTGTACCCTTTGGGACTTTTCCTGAGGGGAGAACCTGTTACCACATTCTATCCCGCAGGAACGGTAGAACCTCACGGGGTCGCTCGGGCGAACCCCAAGGTTTAATTAAGGAAAATTATTTTAGGAGATTACTTTGGAAAAAACAATTGAAAAAAGAGTGGAGAGGCTCAGGAAATTTCTTGCAGACAATAATATTGACACCCTGCTGGTACTTGTTGAGGAAAATCGCCGTTATTTAAGCGGATTTACAGGCGAGGATACTCAGTTTGATGAAACAGCAGGGGCTCTTTTTATAACAGATAAAAGACTAATACTGGCCACAGATTCGCGTAATGACCTGCAGGCAGCAAAGGAAGCGCCTCTTTATGAAATAGTTTGTTATAAAAAAGGACTGGTTAAGGAACTCCCAGATATTATAAATACTCTTAAAACAAAAAGACTCGGCTTTGAAAGTATACGCATGTCATATATGCAATATAATAAAATTTGCAAGCAGTTCAATTATGCCGACATAGATGTTGAGCTTGTTGAAGCTGACGATATTATGGAATGTCTGCGTGCAGTAAAAGAACACACAGAAATCGAAGAGATAAAAAAAGCTCTTTTTATTGCTGAATCTGTGTTTATAAATTTTGCAGAAAATATCATTAAGCCGGGAATGACGGAAAAAGAGGCAGCATGGATACTTGAGAAAGATTTGCGTGAAGCCGGCGCTGACTCTTTATCCTTTCCGATAATTGCAGCATCAGGCCCAAACAGCGCACTTCCCCATGCAATTCCCGGAAACCGTAAATTTCATGAAGGTGAAGCAATTCTTTTTGACTGGGGAGCAAAACTGAATGGTTACTGCTCTGATATTAGCCGGACACTTGTAATCGGAAGCCCGGATGACAGGTTTAAAAAAATTTTTAAGACGGTACTTGATGCCCAGCTTAAAGCAATTGATGCTATAAAGCCGGGAATAAGTTCAAAGGCTGTGGATGAAATTGCACGAAATCATATAGACAGTACGGGTTTTAAGGATAATTTTGGTCATGGGCTGGGGCATGGAATAGGACTGGCTGTTCATGAGCCTCCCGGAATCAGCCCGTTAAAAGATACATTGCTTAAAAAACAGATGGTTTTCACCGTCGAACCAGGGATTTATATACCAAATTGGGGGGGAGTACGGTTAGAGGACATGGTAGTGGTCGGCGAAAATGGGGCTGAAGTACTGAACAGCCATGATCCATCAACATTGGTGTCAGGGTTGTAACCGTTGCATAGTTCATTGAAAAAACCATAAACCGTGAACCGTATCTCTATGTCATCATTAGACTTCCTTGTTGATCAATATCTTAATTATCTGCTTGTTGAAAAAGGACTTTCAAAAAATACTATAGAATCATACAGCAGTGATCTGACAAGATATCTCAATTTTTTGAAGACTAAAAGAATAAAGACTATTTCTGATGCTGACACCTCTGCTATATTAAAGCACTTAATCTCACTCAGGAATGCAGGGCTTGGGGCAAGATCAAGAGCAAGGCATCTTGTAACCATCAGGGGATTTTACAGATTCCTTGTAGAGGAAAAAGTAATAAAAAATGATCCGACAAGAATTATTGACCTTCCCAAAAGCGGCCTCAGACTTCCTGATGTTTTGTCATTTAAAGAAGTTGAATATCTGTTAAATACTCCGGATTTAAATAAACCGACAGGAGCAAGAGATGCAGCAATGATAGAACTTCTTTATGCCGCCGGCCTGAGGGTATCGGAACTTGTTAATTTAAAGGTACAGGATGTAAATATAGAAGCCTGTTTTGTAAGAGTTTTCGGAAAAGGCTCAAAGGAAAGGGTAGTTCCTATAGGTTTTTATGCAAAAGAAAAAATCGACTTTTACATAAAGACTTTCAGGGCAAAGCTTTTAAAAAACGTGACAAGTCCATATCTCTTTGTCGCAAGGGCAGGAAAACCCATGACTCGTCAAGGTTTCTGGAAACTGCTTAGAAAATACGGACAAAAGGCAGGAATCATCAGAAAAATCAAACCCCACAGTTTAAGACACTCTTTTGCAAGCCATCTGCTTGAAGGCGGCGCCGACTTGAGGTCGGTTCAGATCATGCTGGGCCACGTTGATATTTCCACAACACAGATTTATACTCACGTAGCCCGGGAGCATCTTAAAAAAATTCACGAAAAATTTCATCCAAGAAAATAAGGTAGCCGTTCACGGCTTGAAACTTGAAATTGGGAAGTAGAAATTAGGGAGAAATCAAGTTAGCTGCATGGAAAACTCAGGCTATCTCACGCAATTACGGATACCTGGCACTTCTTGTCGTGATGCTTTCCGACTACAATGTCTGGATAGTGCCGGCACAGGTTTCCCAGGTTGCGCTGTTTCCTTTGATGATTTTTACAGTTTTGCTGATGCATCTTGTTGAGAAAGAATCCGTGCAAAGGTGGGCTAAAAATAAACCTGGTATTAAATCTGTGCTTCAAATTTTGTTCAGAAACAGCTCCAACCGCTTTAGGCAAGCCCATACAGGCCGGATTGATATGACAAAAAGTCGCTCTTCAAAAACGGTCTGTTAAAAAAGTAATGAGATGAAAATAGTTGGATTAACCTCCCAACCGTAATCTTTTCCGAAAAAATTTCTTGAAACTTCTATTTCAGTACCAATAAAAGCGTTTGACAAGAAACTGTCTTTGCCTGAAAAATTTGACAATGGCAAACGCAGCTGCGGTTCCGCTAAAAAAATATGCTTCTCATCATCTTTCCAGTAATCAAGAAAACCGTTAAAGGAAAAATCCCAATTACCCAAGCGAAAAGGTTGGCCCCAGGCAAAAGCAAGTTGATAGGCAATATCCTGTGTTTTTTCTTTACGCACCAGAAAATGTATATTTGAGAATCCAAAATTGGGTTGTCCCGCAAAGTCTATGCTGATTCCGTAAAGCCAAACCTGATTAACGAAATCACGATCACTGTCATTATATTGGACAGTTGCGTAAACTTCACCAAAATATTTTACAGGCAGGATCCTGACGTCAAATATCTTGTCTAAGCTAAAACGCGGAGCATATTCAAAATATAAGGTGTCAGCTTCCGCCTTAAAGTTTGGCTTACCCTCAATGTCCAAAAAGAAAAAGTTATCCCCATACTTCCACTCGGAAAAGTGTTCAAAAGTAGCTGTCCAGATATCGTTTTCCAGTGGTTCACGTTCAAAATCAGCATGAAGTTGGAGTTCTGTTGAGGAGGATTCCTCTGCTGCTGCCGGCATCGCAGCAGCCGTCAAAACGCATAAAAACAACACAGATACCCACATCATCAATTTTTGACTGATATTCGCAAAGTTATTCATCAGACATTTTCCTCCTTGATTTGACAGGTGTTAAGTTTTTTATTTTTTGAGTAAAAAACATAACTTTTTAGTTTACCAAACCTTCTCAAAAAAGTCAACAATTTGCAGAAGGTTTGCTGCAACTGGATACGCATGCTTCGAGTTGGTTGTCGGGCAGTATTTGCGCCGAACTATTGATTTGAGTCCAATTGCCTTCATTCTGCGGGCAACTCGGTTCTTACTGATCTGAAAACCATTATCATTCAATTCATCGGTGATCTTCGGGCTGCCATAGCGGCCCCTATGCTTCTTGTAAATCACCTTTATA
>JAJSZP010000023.1 GCA_030262775.1 Deltaproteobacteria bacterium
GCCACTTAGTTTATGAAATTCATCAATTATGATAAGAGGTTTGCGCCCTTTCTTGATAATTTTCTGAAATTCCACCTTCATTACTGCAAATGGGTCTTCATTCTTCCCTTTCAGCATCCGTTCGACAACGGCATCCAGCTTAAACAGCCCAAACATGCTGTATTGGCGTTTTGTGCTTACCTTGAGGCTGTTTTCCCTGTCATTTCTCGTCTTAAAAAAGGCTTGCAGGAAATCCTTATATGAATCTAAAAAAGTCTCACGCAGATTGAGAAACTTGACCTCATAATTTTTGTCATCCTCAACTTCGTCGCACAGACGATAGAGAAGTGTGGTCTTTCCGGAAGACTTTGGTCCGTAAAAAAAAAGAATAGAGTTCGGCTGAGCCTCCAGATAATTGTGAAGCAGCCTTAACTCTTGTTCTCTGTCAATAAAGGTCGTTTTTATTTTAAACTTTCTCTTGTCCATGATTTTTTTCATGTATAGTGTTCTCATTCATGTATTGTAGAGCAATCCCGAATTTTATGCTTTTTTACTCTTTTACACGCTCCACATATTCACCTGTTCTGGTATCAATTTTAACAATTTCCCCTTTATCAACAAAAGGCGGCACTTGAACGACATAATCAGTCTCAAGTGTTGCAGGTTTTGTGCTGCCTGCGGCTGTGTTACCCTTAACCCATGGATCAGTTTCGACAATCCTGAGATTAACAAAATTCGGCAATGAAATTCCTATTGCTCTGCCGTCAAAAAAAAGAACATTACACACAGTGTTTTCCTTTAAAAATTTAAGGAACTCACCGACCTGGTCTTTAGAAAGAAATTCCTGCTCATAAGTCGATGTGTTCATAAAACAGTAATTGCTGCCGTCTGAATATAAATATTCCATCTCTTGCTCTTCCAGGTTTGCCTCTTTGAATTTTTCACTTGCTCTAAATGTTTGATCAACTATAACGCCTGAAAGCATATTCTTTAGCTTGCATTTGTAAAAAGACTTGCCTTTTCCGGGTTTAACAAAGTTAAACTGCACAATAATATATGGTTCACCATTAATTTCCATCTTAAGACCTTTTCTCAGGTCACTACTTTCATACATGTATTAAATTTCTCCTTTTTTCAGCTCTGCGCGTTTCTTCAACAAACCGCCTTACCTTTTCAAGATCCTTTTGAAACCTTATGGGATTTCCTTTAAAATCTAAAGAATTGGTTCCTGTGCAACTGTCCACACCAGCAGGACAAACACGCGTGATACCATCGAACACATTATCAGGCGCAATGCCTCCTGCAAGAATAACAGGGATACTGCTTGATTCGACCAGCTTTGCAGCCACATCCCAATCACACGTCCTGCCGGTTATACCAACAAAACCTTCGACCGGCTGATTTTTCAAACCGGAACCAGATGATTTTACAAGCAATGTATCAGTCAAAAAATAATCACTTACCGGTTCGAACATCCCTGCAAATTCAATTGATGTAACCTGATTTTTCATTCCTGACTGAGTTATCGGGATAGAACGTATCAGCTTGATTTCAGGAAACTTTTCTTTAATATTTTGCTGTAAAAGTATCAAATCTTCACAGTTCCCATATATACTGTAACTGCTTGCTATGTCTTCACAGAAATGAAGTATATCCGGCCTGTAATAATCCAGCGCTCGAAGAATATTATTCAGCTCACTGAAAAGCATGATCAGGCTGCTTTTCGAACTTGTAGAGCCTATCAAGTTCATTGTTTCTTTAACAACAGGAATCCGCCATTCTCTTTCGGAAACAATGACACTGCCGATATGATCCACCCCAATTTCGATGAGCCTTTCAGCTTCAGCCGGAGTTTGAACTTCATATATCTGGATGATAATATTATTTTTCATTTTAAACAGTTAAATTAAAGTTGACATTTTTCGAGGTGTTTAACATATTCAAGCTGTTTGCGCAAACCCTATAGCTTTACTGGCCATATAAAAAACAAGGACATATCATGATAGTCATAATAGATTTCGGCTCACAATATAATCAATTGATAGCACGCAGTGTTCGCGAATGTCATGTATACTGTCAAATATTATCACCAGATACTGATATTGATTATGTAAGATCTCTTAAACCTGAAGGCATAATACTATCAGGAGGACCGGCAAGCATTTATGAAAAACAGAGTCCTGTAATTGACAAAACGATTTTTGATCTTGGCATACCTGTGCTTGGAATATGTTATGGAATGCAGTTTATGGTTTATTCTTTGGGCGGAACTGTAAAAAAGGCAAAAAAACGCGAATATGGCTTTGCTGAACTTAAAATCAAAATTCAAACAGACTTGTTTAATAATGTTGATAAAATAACAAAATGCTGGATGAGTCACGGCGATTCAATACTTAACCTGCCCGCAGGATTTAAAATAACGGCTTCCACAGAAAATACAGAAATAGCTGCAATCGTTAATAACAATCTTTATGGAGTCCAGTTTCATCCTGAAGTTCAACACACACAACAGGGCAAGATTATTCTTCAGAATTTTCTTTTTGATATATGTGGCTGTAGACGCTTATGGACAATGAAATCATTTGCCAGGGATTCGATATTGCAAATTAAAGAAACAATAAAATCGGAAAAGGTTATTCTTGGTTTAAGCGGTGGGGTAGATTCCTGCGTTACAGCCTTGCTTATACACAAGGCAATAGGAAAAAATCTTACTTGTATATTTGTTGACAATGGTCTTCTCAGGAAGAATGAAGCAGATAAACTGAAAAAAAATCTTAAACAACATCTTAAAATCAACATCAGGTTTATTAATGCAAAAACCAGGTTTTTAAAAGCATTAGCTGATATAACCGATCCTGAAAAAAAACGAAAAATAATCGGCAGAATATTTGTGGATGTATTTGAATCTGAAGCCCGTAAAATAAAGGATGTTGACTACTTGGCACAAGGCACGCTTTACCCTGATGTTATTGAATCCATATCTGCTTTTGGCGGGCCATCATCTATCATAAAATCTCATCATAATGTAGGCGGCCTGCCAAAAAAAATGAAATTAAAACTTGTTGAGCCGTTAAAGTATCTCTTTAAGGATGAAGTCCGTCTGCTAGGTAAAGAATTAGGGCTTCACGAAGAATTTATCTGGAGGCAACCATTTCCGGGCCCTGGTCTTGCTATCAGAATAATTGGAGAAGTAACAGGCCGGCGACTTTTAATATTAAGAGAAATAGATGCTATTTTACTTGAAGAGATAAAAAATAATGGCTATTATAAAAAATTATGGCAGTCATTTGCCGTTCTTCTGCCTGTAAAAAGTGTGGGCATAATGGGCGACAAGCGAACATACGAAAACATTGCAGCCATCCGAGCAGTTACCAGCAAGGATGCAATGACAGCAGACTGGGCAAGATTACCTCATAAGCTTCTTGGAGATATCTCAAACAGAATTATAAATGAAGTCAAAGGAGTAAACAGAGTTGTCTATGACATCAGTTCAAAGCCGCCAAGCACAATAGAATGGGAATAAATAATATCGTGGGTTCAGGGGTCTGGATTGTGAAATCAGGGAGTATATAATGGAAGAAAAGGATACATCAAATTTTAAGATTGGCATTAATGATGAAAGCCAGAATCACCAGTTCCAGGAGGAAATGGAAAATATACGGATAGCAAAACTAAGCAGCAGGATAACTTTTATTTCAGTTTTAATACCATGTTTTATAGGTATTATAATTTTTATAGCGTATCTTGATATCAAAAAGAGAGTGATGACGGTTCACGATACCGGAACCACAGAAGTTCAAAATCTTTCAAAAGAGCTGGAAACAAAATTATCCGCCTTAACCTCAAAATATAAAAAATTCGAAGATTCACTTCCCGGAATTAAAAACAACATTTCTTCCTTGCAAACAAACTTAAACGAAGCAGCAACCGCTATAAAATACATAATGTCTGCAAGAGAAACTGACAATAAAGGGTTTAATAATTCAATATCTAAAATCGAAACAAGTGTTTCATCTATCAGCAATGGCCTGAAAAGTGTTTCATCTAAACTAAAAACCATTGACAGTAACTTTAATAAAAAACTGGCAGCTCTGTCTAAAACTGCAGATAAAATATCTATTGAACTAAATAAACTAAAATCTGATATGTCAAAGCTGTCGTCAATAAAAGTAGACAAAAAAATACTTGATTCCACACTTAAAAATGAACGGAAACTTTATGATCAAAAGATAGATCAATTAAAAAAAGATATTGAAAAGAAAATAAACTCTATTAAAACATTGCGAAAAACCACCCCTTCAGAAGATACAAAAACTGAAAGTACAGTCATAAAACATGGTGGAATTACTGAACAGGATATTCAATAAGCTGTTGCAGAAAAACTGGATAGGATTGAAAAAAGTCGATTAGCGCAGGAATGTGCAAAACTAGATCCAAAATTTGAACAAAAAATGACTGAAGAAGGCTTTGTTGTGGAGATGGATGAATGTCCAGAATACTAAGCCATTACCAGCCAACCCCAAATGGCTGGGTTTCCCATTATTTTTTGAAGTAAACGAAATAATCGGAAGTTAGGAACGGGGACGAAAGTTAGAGAATTAATCACATGGACATAGAATCGTTAAATCAACTCCTTCGTTCTGTTGCATCATGCAAAACAAGTGTGTCTGATGCAACAGAGTCTCTTAAAAATCTGTCATTTGAGGACATTGAATATGCACATATAGATCATCACCGCTCACTACGCAAGGGATTCCCCGAAGTCATATTCGGACAGGGAAAAACATCAGACCAGATTATTGGCATATTGGAAAAGATGATGCTTCAGGAAAATATTGTGTTAATTACGCGTATCAATAAACATAATGCAGAAAAAGTGATCTCGCATTTCCCTGAAATTGAATATCATGAAAATGCTAATATGATTGTATGGAAAAAACATGAGATAGCTATGCAAGGGAAAGGAACTATTGTCGTACTTTCAGCAGGCACATCAGACATACCTGTTGCAAAAGAAGCTTATCTTACAGCACAATATATGGGAAACAATGTTGAATCAATTTTTGATGTTGGCGTTGCAGGCATTCACAGGTTATTTGATCATAAAGAATTAATAGATAAAGCAACTGTACTTGTAGTTGTTGCTGGTATGGAGGGGGCACTTCCAAGCGTTGTCGCAGGCATGGTCAGCAGGCCGGTTATAGCGGTTCCGACAAGCATAGGTTATGGTGTAAATCTTGGCGGTTTGACAGCTCTTTTTGCCATGTTGAATAGCTGCAGCTCAAATATTGCCGTAGTAAATATAGATAACGGATTTGGCGCAGGATATATGGCTTCTGTAATAAACAGGGTATAAATTTAACAGTCCACAGTTTTTCCAATGAACTATGTCCGGATCGGTGTCAAAGCCTGACGAGCTGTTCGGGATCATAGAAGAGGTTCTGAATAAATAAGAAAGAGGAAGTGCTTACAAGCTACCACTCCGCCGTGGGTTCGTGGGTTTCCTGCGTTTTATTATCAGAATTTTGAAAATTCAAAGCAACCTGTCGGCAACCTGGGGCAGCGGTCACTTAAATTTAAGTGACCGCTGCTCCAGGTTTCTCTCATAATAAGTTTTCAAATTTCTGATTATCGTATTTTATGCCAAACAAAATTTCGGGCATGAATTATCTATCAATCTTGTAATATATATCAGCTTCGATTTCATCTTCTTTGATAAAGCTACGTGAACCAATGGTTCTATACATCTTTAGACCGTCCAGGGCCGGATTGATAACTCCACTTATAACTATGGCAGCCTTTTCCGCCTCGCCCTGATCTTTAAGCACTATCATATTTTTTCCAAAGACGATTAGTTCTTTGATTTTATCAATAAGCTGATCAAATTTGACAAACATTATATTATTGTTTTTATCGGTTAACCCTTTATTGACAGCCAGAAAATCCTTGTCAGTAGTAATGTTGTCACCATTCTTGTAAGTACTGATTATATCCTTTATCAACTGGTGGTTAATTGATACTATACAAAAGCCATTGAAAAAGGCATAAGCGGGCTGCACATCATTTCCAAAAGGCAGCATAATATAGTTTATCTTTATATCGTTGAATTCTTCTTTCTGCAGAACCATTCCCGATTTCTGCATTACTGAGTCCATGAGCTTTGCCAGTGTATCCTGGTTTGCTATTTCCACAAAAAAAGTTAATTTAGGGACTGGGAAAAGCCCTCCTGTATTAATATCTGTCAGAATTAGTCCAAACTGATTGCCAACAGCTTGAAATACTTCATCTAAGCTGACACCAATTTCTTTTTCAAGACTGGTTTTCATAGATTCTTTTTCTTCATCATTCAGAAATTGATTTTCAAAATATATATCCCAAAACGACTTAAGATACAGATTATTTGCCCAGTAATAGACTAGGGTATTGTCCGGTACAATCTGCAACGTTTTGTTTTCCCCAGGTTCAGTAAAATATGCTTTAGCATAAACCGGTTCCAAACCTTTTTTGTCGATCATGGCCAGTGTTCTGTTTTGCAACAGATCGCTGCCGTCATCGTATGACGCAAATCCAATTGCTTTCAAACCTTTAAAAACGGCTAAAGAACGTTCCGTGTCAGAAAATTCTTCTTCTTTGATAATTAGCCGCGAAATACTAATGATACTCTCATACATCTTTTTAGTATTGTTATAGACAAATGTTTTAGTTCCAGAGGAGGCAAGTTTGCTGCGTAAATCCTGGTAGTATTTGTTTTGATCCAGAGAAGGTTGCTGGTTTTTCCTGAGATCAAGACAGTTTTTAATAGCCTGCTGATCAAGAGTGGCAACCAGCAGACCGTCAGCCAGGGAATAATGAACGGTAATATCGTAATCCAGTTCAAAACTCTTAATCTCGTATCCGGCATAGACCTCGGTTTGAAATTTCAGGTTTTTCATAAAAATCTGGCTGACAAACTCAACAAGTTCAGCGCTGGATTTAGGGCGGGAAATCAACACCAGGCTACCGATGGCTTTCTTTAAACCTTCTGGCGTCAGGGTATCTATCTTAAGTGGTAAAATAGCCAACACTGTCTCCTGCCCAAAAAGTTCTTTAAATAACATACTGTCAAGGGTTGAAAGAACCGCTGATTTAGTTTTTTCATACTCTTCAATTGCCTTTACTGATACCTCCAGATTCTGCATGACACCAGTCAAATCAATTTCGTTAAGCTTCTGTCCCAGTTTTCCCGATTTGAAATCATCAATGCTCTTTTCAAGATTGACAAGCTCGACCATCAGCAGAGTGTCAGCCGGAAGCAGTTTAGCAGGTTTTACCTCCTTATGCGCTGGTTTTAATAAATAGGATGTTCCTATCGCGACTAAACCTAAAACCACAATAAAAATAATAACCTTTTTCATTTTACCTCTTCTCCATCAATTGATATAGCCGCAAAAAGGCGTAAAATACACAAAAAATAAATTATATTTACAATAATATCAATTAGTTATGAGTGTAAACCATCAAAATTTATTTACCCATACTTGATAAAATCTGATATTTTTTAAAGGAATAGATTTTTCATTAATTGAAAATTCTCGAAAATTGTTTGAATTGTATTTTCCCATAAAATTGTTCCATCAAATATTTTATTGTGCGAATCTGTAATTATAAAAATTTGTATATTAAGTGCTTGATTAAATGTCAATTATTTATTAAATTTAATGTATAATAATTACTATGTTAAAAATAGTGAATGCTCACAGGCTAATTGTTAGGGGATAGGATTATAGGCATTTAAAAATGAATGACATAATTATTAAAGCATCGCTGTTTCGAGTTTTTATAAGTCCACTTGCGTTTCTCGAATATTCAAAAGATTTTTACAGCGCATCCACTTCTTATAATTCAGAGAATCCATTTTCACCAGCAACTTATTATTTGATTTGCCGGTCTATAGAACTTTCTATGAAAGCGTACTTGCTTACAGAAGGTGTCTGCCGGGATCAATTGAAAAAAAGACTTAGTCATAATTTAAAAAAGATTTTGAAAAAATCAAAAGAACTTGGCTTATTGTCGATAGTCTCTATAGCTGATGAAGAGCAGATCCATATCGCTAAGGCTAATAAATGGTATGTCAAAAAAAGATTTGAATACTTCTAAATAAAAATATTGTTGAAAATCGCAGTACTCTGCCCGACATCCAAGTATTGAAGCGAATGGTCAATAGATTGATTGAAAAACTTGAACCCGTTTGTCTGGCAGCTTCAAACAAGAAGTAACTTCTCAATAAGAAGCCCTAACAATGCGTTACTTTAATGCAAAGTCTGATCGGTGTCAAAGCTTGAATTGTGAATTAATGCTTGGCAAATTAAATGGGTAGAATATGGCGAATTGAGCGTTTTTCAAAGATCTCATAGCATAAAACGCAGGTTATCAGAATTTTGGATTTATTATGAATTATAATCCCACCCAAAAAAACAGGTTCAAGGAATCCATTCTAAACAAAAACGTGTTTGCCATAACGTGTGAACTGGTCCCTGGCAGGGGGTCCAGAAGCAAGGTTCAGGACAATCTCCTTGCTTTTGCTGAAAAGGCTGCCGTTAGAGGACAAATCCAGGCCTTGAGCATTACGGAAAATGCGGGCGGACATCCGGCCCTTAGTCCGGGCATACTGGGAAAAGAAATTTTAAGGCTCGGCATTGACCCTTTGTTACACCTGACATGCAAGGATAGAAATCGAAATCAACTGGAAAGCTGTTTATTCGCTCATGGCAGAGAAGAAATGTACAATCTGCTTGTCATGGGAGGGGATTATCCTCGTTACGGGTTTAAGGGGATTGCCAAACCGGTATTTGATTTGGACACGGTGCAGCTTATAAAAATGGTAGAAGAGATGACCAAAGGATTTGAGGTAGAAAAGGATGCTCCAGGAGGCGGGGCAAGGCTTCCCTCAATTCCTTTTTTCAAGGGATGTGTTGTCTCTCCCTTTAAGAAGCTCGAAGCAGAGTTGATGACTCAATATTTTAAGCTGCACAAAAAAATTGCCGCTGGCGCTGATTTTGTCATTACCCAGGTAGGATTTGACGCACGAAAGTGTGATGAGGTGCTCAGGTATATACGACAAAATAACCTGAACGTTCCAATACTGGGGAATGTGTATATACCAAGCAAGACCGTGGCTGCAGTCATGCATCAGGGATTGGTCCCGGGTTGCGTAGTAAGCGATAAACTTATGTCCATGTATAAAGAAGAATCCCGTCTTCCGGACGGAGGAAAAAAAAATCAATTAAATCGTGCTGCCAAGTTGCTCGCCATCCTTAGAGGTCTCGGATTTGACGGTATACACATAGGAGGTTCCCAACTTACCTATGAAGACATAGAGTTTGTGCTGGAAAAGGGAGAAAAATTCTATCCCGACTGGCAGCAATGGGTACGAGAGTTCTCTTTTCCGCTGGAAGGCGGTTTTTACTACTACGAATTAGATCACAAAACAGGACTGAACACGGATGTGCCAGTCAATCGACACCAAAGCATCCCCCGAAGATCTACAGGCTATCATTTTAACAGACTGGTTCACAAAACAGTTTTTGACGAAAAAGGATGGTTATATCGTTCCACAATGACCATTTGTCGTAAAATATCCGGGACATCTCTTGAAAGACTATTTACGCAGCTTGAATATCTCATTAAATTTATCGGTTTTGAATGCCGGATGTGCGGAGATTGCACCCTGTCTGAAACAGCCTTTCTATGTCCACAATCACAATGCGCAAAATATCTTCTGAATGGCCCCTGCGGAGGAAGTCGCGATGGATGGTGCGAGGTCTATCCCGGTGTCAAACGGTGTATCTATGTTCAGGCTTATGAGCGTCTTAAATCGTTCGGCGAGGAAAAAAGCCTCAAGGAAAATATTATCCCTCCAAGGAATTGGTCCTTAAACCGGAAGTCCTCCTGGATTAACTATTTTATGGGGAAAGGACGTTAGGAACGGGTTGCAAGTATATGAGGATATGATACAAAGCAATTGCTCAAAAGCATAAAAACATGTATCTGTTCGAATCGGAGGATATAATATGATTATTGTGACAGGCGGCGCCGGTTTTATCGGAAGTGCTATTGTATGGCGACTCAACAAGCGCTGTATTGATGATATTATTGTTGTCGATCATCTGGGCGAAACAGAAAAGTGGAAAAATCTTGTTTCTCTGCGCTTTTCCGATTATTTTGACAAATCCGACTTTATTGAAAAACTTGAAGCCGGATATTTCGGAAACAGTATCAGCGCTATTTTTCATATGGGCGCCTGTTCTTCCACAACCGAGAAAAACGCTGATTACCTCGTTGAAAACAATTACCAGTATACAGCACGTCTCGCCGCATGGCAAGAAGGACACCGCTCTTGCAGGTTTATATATGCCTCCAGCGCTGCTACCTATGGAGACGGTGGGAGGGGCTATCGTGATGCAGAGAATGAATTACACCTTCTTTGCCCGTTCAATATGTACGGGTATTCAAAACACATGTTTGATCTCCTTGCTCTTCGCAAAGGATGGCTGCCGCATATCGTGGGGCTGAAATATTTCAATGTCTTCGGGCCTAATGAATACCACAAAGAGGATATGAGAAGCGTAATAAATAAAGCCTATCCACTCGTGAAAGATGACGGAAAAATTCGTCTTTTTAAGTCATACCGTGAGGAATATAAGGATGGGGAGCAGCTTCGCGACTTCATCTACGTTAAGGATGCGGTCGATATGACCCTGTTTTTTCTCGACAACCCCCAAATAAATGGTATTTTCAATATCGGCACAGGTACCGCCCAGTCATGGAATGAGGTGGCGGTTTCTTTGTTTCAAGCAACCGACAGGTCTCTTAATATTGAGTACATCCCCATGCCTGATAAGCTGAAGGGAAAATACCAGTACTACACATGTGCTGATATGACAAAACTACGATCCGCCGGATGCTCACATACCTGTATGGATCTTGATGCGGCCGTAAAAGAATATGTGCGGGATTATCTTCAATCAAACAAATACCTTTCTGTATAACACTTTAGGGCTTTTAAATATTATTTTTTTGGACAGGATTTACAAGATATTCAGGATTTAAATTATTGTAGCCGTTCACGGCTTGAAACTTGTTTATCCTGTCAGATTCTTTTTCAAAAGGCTAAATTGTTACCTTTCCGAGTTTCTTATTGACAAAAATTTATTAGTTGTTTAAAAGAAATGTCAATGTGCGATAAGAAATTGCACTCTTTAAAAAAGTTATTCAAAAAAATTATATTGCACAAAAGCCAAGAAGGCCGAACCATAAAAATCTGTTAGGTCATCTTGGCTTTTTTTATGCATTGTTGGTTCAGAATTAAGCCACGAAGGTCTATTCCCTGGAAAAGGAATCAAAAACCTTCGTGGCTTTTTTGTTTTGGGGCGAGATTATGCTTGAAATGGAACATGAATTACGAGCTATTAGCAACGGACAGGCGGAATGGATTCAGCAGACTGTGCATGTGGATTACGATAACAATAGTCAGCGGCCTCTCGGGTTTTCGAGCAACGGTCGATACAATAAGGTAATCAAGTTGCTCGGAACGTTCAAGGGAGATTTGTCCCCTAATGATCTTACGTATCTGGTAAAGACTTTAGATGGAAACACTTACCACCTCTACCTCCATCTTTCTGATTCCGATCCACTTCTTGCCCCGTCTCATATTCGATGGACCCTCGACTTTCGGGTATTAAAAAGGCGAGAAGCAATAGTTCTGCCGCTCTGGAAATCATTGGCCCATATGCGCCTGGAAGGGGTGGCCGATTTTCACGGAGATCTTTGCCCTGAATTGGTTCTTGGTTGCAAGGCATGTCACATGGCTCTCGAACTTCTCCCAGGACTTAATACCTCCAGGGATATCATGGTTATTGCGGAAAACAACAGTAGCCCTGCGTTAGACGCTATACAGTTCGTATTGGGCTGTACCATGGGAAACCGGAGACTCAGAACAATTGATAATAACCGGCATATTTATCTGTTTGTAACAAACATAGGTGGATACGGGGTGAAGCTTTCTTTAAAAGAAATCTGTTTTAACGACGAGGATCAATTCAACAAATTTGAAAGAAAAGTTGTCGGAGGATGTGCCACACTTAATGATGCGGCCTCCTATCAGAAACTTTTAGATGACAGGGTGACGAAACTCATGGATATGGATGGCGAGGAAATGTTTGCGGTTGAGAATGTTCGCAAGTGTTTTGTGTGCAACATTTTTTTAGCAGAGTCTCTGGTTCACGAAAACAACGGTTTCCCGATGTGTGCAGTCTGCCAGTCGAATATGATCGGTAACAGTTCAGATATAGTGTATCACTGATTGCCACAGCTCCAGGCAAGAAATAAGGAGGAGAAAGATGAGCGAAGAAGTAACAAGGCATTGTCCAAACTGTAAGACTGAAATCACTGTTATCTTTGAGGGAGGACCGCAAGGGGAAGACGCTATTAAAAAGTGTCCGGGCTGTGAGTCCCCTATCCTTTTCTGCCCTGACGGATACATTGTTCAGACAGTAACTCCGTTTGCAAGCCGCAGGCATGATTAGCCCGGGCATCCTATTGAAATCGTACCCCGGGAAAATCCATCAAATCTCAAGGCAGGACAGACGCTTTCTGTACTGGTTATGTACCAGGGCAAACCCATCAAGGATGTTCCGGTATTTGGTGTCTATGACGGATACAAACCAAAAGACCATTCCGATCAGCCGGTAAAAACAAAAACCGACATAAACGGAATCGCCAAAATAAAACTGAACCGGCCCGGGAAATGGGAAACCGGATATTGAAGATATGGCAAGTTCTTACTTTCTCATTTTCTCAAACCTAAATTGAGTAATTTTTTGCGAATTATAAACCCACCTGCCCTTTTTTGTCGGTTCTTTTAAAGATTCATTTAGCTGTTTTAAAAAAATAGACCTTGGTATTTCCCTTGCGCCAAAATTTTTCAAATGCTCTGTTGTAAGCTGGCAGTCAATCATATCAAAAGATAATGTTTTAAGATATTCAACAAGAGCTATAAAAGCTACTTTTGAAGCATTACTTATGCGAGTAAACATTGATTCTCCGAAAAAACATTTCCCCAGGGAAACACCGTATAATCCACCTGCAAGCTCTCCTTCGCGCCAAGCCTCAATTGAATGGGCATATCCTGCTTCATGAAGATTACAGTACGCTTCAATCATATCTTCACCCAGCCAGGTTCCTTCATTTTTCTGTAATCTTATCTGAGCACACAAACTTATTGTCTGCTCAAAAGACGAATCTATCGTCACCTTAAATATATTTTTATTTATGATTTTTTTTAGACTTTTCGATACTCTTATATCTTTGGGATAGAGCACAAAACGTGGGTCAGGAGACCACCACAATATTGGTTCATCCTCTGAAAACCATGGGAAAATCCCCATTCTATAGGCAAGCAAAAGACGTTCTTTGCTAAGATCGCCGCCTATTGCCAGCAAGCCGTCACTGTCGGCAAGATGTGGTGAAGGAAAGCCCCAATCCACCCTAACCCCTGACCTCCGCCCTCTGCTCTTTAACCCTGATCTTATCATTTTCTAAATCAACAAAGACCTTTCCTCCGTTTGATAGATCGCCGAACAGGATTTCATCGGTCAGGATATCTTTAATCTCAGTCTGTATAAGTCTGGAAAGAGGTCTTGCTCCAAAAAGCGGATCCTGTCCTTTTTTTGCCATCCAGTTTTTTGCCTTGGAAGAAATGGAAAGGGAGATCTTTTTTACGGCAAGCTGTTCATTTAGTTCAGCTATAAATTTATCCACTATCTTTTCCATAATTTCTACGGTAAGAGAATTAAAGGTGATTATTCCATCAAGCCGGTTTCTGAATTCAGGGCTAAAAAACTTTTCAACAGCTTTCTTGCCTTTATTTTTCATATCATAATGTGTTTCTCCAAAACCGATAGTATGGACGCCCATATCCCTTGTTCCGGCATTTGAAGTCATCATAATAATGACATTCCTGAAATTAGACTTCCTGCCGTTGTTATCAGTCAGGGTGGCGTGGTCAAAAACCTGAAGCAGAATATTAAACATATCCTGATGAGCTTTTTCTATTTCGTCAAGAAGTAGAACGCTGTAAGGATATTTTTTTATGCCGTCGGTTAAAAGTCCGCCCTGATCAAAACCGACATAGCCCGGAGGTGCGCCTATTAAACGAGCCACAGCATGTTTTTCCATATATTCACTCATATCAAAACGTAATAGCTCTATACCAAGGATTGCTGCGACCTGTCTTGCAACCTCTGTTTTTCCAACACCGGTAGGGCCGGTAAATAAAAAAGCTCCAATAGGTTTGCCGGGTGTGCCAAGACCGGCACGAGAACGTTTTATTGAGCTTGTTAAAAATGTTATGGCGTCGTCCTGACCAAAAACTACTTGTTTTAGATCTTCTTCAAGTTTCCCTAATTTTACTTTATCAGAGGTTGATACACTTCTGACAGGAATTCTGGCGATTTTGGCAACAATCTTTTCAATGTCTTTTGGATTAACATTCTTTCTTCGAGAAGCACCGGAAAGCTTGATCAATGCGCCGGCCTCATCAATTACATCAATTGCCTTATCCGGTAGATAGCGATCATTTATGAATTTAGCAGACAACTCGGCAGCAGCTTTAAGCGACTCATCAGTATAACGAATTCCATGAAAATCTTCATAATGGGGCCTGAGCCCTTTTAAAATTTTAACTGTCTCGGTGACTGAGGGTTCTTGAATTTCGATTTTCTCAAAACGACGAGAAAGAGCGCGGTCTTTTTCAAAGTAATTCTTATACTCTTCATAAGTAGTTGACCCGATACACCTCAGCTCGTTTGCGGCAAGAACCGGCTTGAGAATATTTGATGCATCCATGGAACCACCGCTGGTTGCTCCTGCTCCAACAACGGTATGAATCTCATCAATAAACAAAATAGCCTGTTTTTTATTCTTCAGTTCAGAGAGAACTCCTTTTAAACGCTGCTCAAATTCCCCGCGGAACTTTGTTCCAGCCAGAATAGCCCCGAGGTCAAGAGAATATATACTGATATCCTTAAACACATCCGGAACATCGCCTTCATATATCTTAACCGCTAAGCCTTCAGCCATAGCTGTTTTCCCGACACCGGGATCGCCGACATAAACAGAATTATTTTTACGTCTTCTGCAAAGCACCTGAACAGTACGTTCAAGTTCTGATTTGCGTCCTATAATAGGGTCTATTTTCCCTTCTGAAGCTCTTTTCACAAGATCAATAGTAAAAATCTCAAGAGGACCGGCAGCTTTCTTTTTCTCCTTGCTTTCGGTTTTTGCAAATCCTCCCATTCCATCCATGAAAGGCAGGTTGATTACATTATGAGATATATAATTTAGAACATCAAAACGCTTAATTCCTTCTCTGCTTAAAAAATATGCGGCATAAGAATCTTTTTCCTGAAATATGGATGCAAGCATATCGGATACCAGGATTTCTTTTTTTTCAGCAGATCGTGCATTATTTATAGCTCTCTGGATAACTCTCTGGAAACCTACCGTCTGTTGCAGCACATACTTATTTCCTTCCGGAATGCTTTCAAGATTTTTCCTGAAAAACTCCTCAAGGATATTATTTAGATTCTCAATACTTCCACCGCAACTCTCAATGATTTCTTTGCCTGAGTTATTATATAAAACAGCATAAAGCAGATGTTCTATACATACATACTCATGACGCCTTTTCTTGGCCTCTCTGACAGCAAGGCCGAGAGTGACGCTTAGTTCTTTACTAATCATGGTTTAATTTTGCTCCATAGTGCATTTAAGAGGAAATTCTCTTTCCATGGCTAAAGCATGAACTGCATCTACCTTTGTTTCAGCTACTTCATATGTATAAACCCCGCAAATTCCAATTCCTTCTTTGTGAACCTTCAACATGGTTATTGTAGCATCTTCTATAGATTTATTAAAAACAGATAAAAGAATTTCTACAACAAACTCCATGCTTGTATAGTCATCATTATGCAGCAGTACCTTATACATTGAAGGTTCTTTAACTTCCTTCTCTGTTTCAGAATCTACAATTTCTTCATAATCAGGTTTATACAAACTCATTATAAGCGCCTATTTCCCGCAGCATTTTTTGTACTTCTTTCCGCTTCCGCATGGGCATGGTGCGTTTCTTCCAATTTTTTGAGCAGCTCGCTTAACAGGCTTTTTCTTTTGAGGAGCATCGTCTCCACCGGAATATACCAGATTCTGCTCTGTTGGCCCTCGTAGATCATTTATTTTATCAGGTTCAGATATCTGAATCCTGAACAAAATTCCCAGGGTCTCCTCTTTGACCCTGGAAATCATACTTCGGAACATCTCAAAACCTTCTTTTTTGTAAACAATCAGAGGATTCTGCTGAGCATAGCCCCTAAGCCCGATACCTTCTTTCAGATGATCCATACTGAACAGATGGTCTTTCCACAGGTTATCTACGGTCTGCAGCATAATAATTCGTTCCAAATGCCTGAAATCTTCAGTCCCAATGGCGGCTTCTTTTTCATCATAAACTTTGAGAGCTGAATCATAAATTAGCCGGGCTAATTCTTCTGTTGTCAAACCATCCAGAATATCACCATCAAAACTGTTAAGCTGGAAATTAAATTGTTTAAATGCAGCTTTGCTGAGTCCTTTCAAGTCCCAATCTTCGGAAAGCACACTCTCATCTGCAAATTCATGAGCTATTTCCTCAGCCTTTTCATGGATCATATCCATAAAGGAACTTTTCAGGTCACCACCCTTCAAAGCTTCACGTCGCTGTTTGTATATAACCTCCCTCTGCTGGTTCATAACATCATCATATTCAAGAAGCTGCTTTCTGATATCAAAATTATGGCCCTCAACCTTTGCCTGAGCATTCTCTATTGCCTTGCTTATAAGGTTATGCTCTATTGGCTCTCCTTCTTCCATGCCAAGCTTTTCCATAATGCCGGTTATACGCTCACCACCAAATATCCGCAGAAGATCATCCTCCAAAGCAAGATAAAAACGCGATGATCCAGGATCGCCCTGCCTCCCGGAACGTCCTCTCAACTGGTTGTCAATACGTCTGCTTTCATGTCTTTCGGTTCCAAGAATATGAAGCCCTCCCAACTCAGTTACCCCATCTCCTAAAACTATGTCTGTTCCACGTCCTGCCATGTTTGTAGAAATTGTAACAGCGCCTTTCTGTCCGGCCATTGCTATAATTTCTGCTTCCTTTTCATGGTTTTTAGCATTCAAGACACTATGCTTAATGCCCCTCTTTTTTAATTTTTTGCTTAAGCCTTCAGACACATCTATTGAAACCGTACCGACTAAAACAGGCTGCCCTTTTTTATGAAGTTCTTCTATTTCATCCAGAGCAGCTTCATATTTTTCCTTTTTTGTCTTGTAAATCATATCCGGATAATTAGTTCTAATCATCTGCATATTGGTGGGAATAATTATAACATCCAGATCATATATTTTTTTAAACTCAGATGCCTCTGTATCGGCGGTACCTGTCATACCTGAAAGTTTATTATACATTCTGAAATAATTCTGGAATGTAATAGTAGCAAGCGTCTGGTTTTCATTTTCTATTTTTACGTTTTCCTTGGCTTCAAGTGCCTGGTGCAGACCTTCACTGTAACGACGACCTGGCATTAAACGGCCGGTAAACTCATCTACTATAATGACCTCACCATTCTTGACTATGTAATCTACATCAAGCTTAAACAGCGTGTGGGCTTTAAGGCCCTGATTTATATGATGTAAAACTTCTATATGCTTTGGATCATACAGATTATTGATCTTCAGGATATTTTCAGCCTTTGCAACACCTTCTTCCGTCATGACTACGGTCCGCGTCTTTTCATCTATGGTAAAATCCATGTCGCGTTTAAGACGCGGAATTATTTCATTGATTTTGTAATACAGACTCGTAGATTTCTCAGCAGGTCCGGATATAATCAGAGGCGTTCTTGCCTCGTCAATCAGTATGCTGTCAACCTCATCAACAATAGCAAAGTTCAGGTCTCTCTGGGCCAGAAAATTCATATCAAATTTCATGTTATCGCGCAGGTAATCAAAACCAAACTCATTATTTGTTCCGTAAGTTATATCGGCACCGTATGCCTCTTTTCGTTCTGCGTCGTCCATACCGCTTAATATACTTCCTACTGTTAATCCCAAAAAATTATATATCTGACCCATCCATTCCTTGTCGCGCCTGGCAAGGTAATCATTCACCGTAATAATATGAGTCCCTTTGCCGGAAAGAGTATTTAGATATGCAGGTAGAGTGGAGGCAAGAGTTTTACCCTCACCTGTTTTCATCTCGGCAATCTTCCCCTGGTGAAGAACAATACCTCCTATCAACTGAACGTCAAAATGTCGCATCCTGAGTATACGAACAGAGGCTTCTCTTACAGTTGCAAAAGCTTCCGGAAGAATATTATCAAGGGGTTCTCCTTTTTCAATACGTTCTTTAAAAATAGAAGTACAAGCCCTTAGCTGCTCATCAGTCATGGCCTTCAGCTCAGGCTCCAGTTTATTGATCATTTCGACGGTTGGTTTAATCTTATTCAGTTCCCGTTCATTTTTACTTCCAAAAACTTTTGTCAAAAAATCAAAAATCATTTATATAATTATTCCTCCACTAACTGGTTGCTGGTGGCAACAAAATTGGTAAGCGTTCACGGCTACATTAATTATAACACACTTGAAAAAAATTGGTTAGGCTTTTTGAGATAATAATTAGAGGGAAGGCGTAAATTTAATAGCAGGAATATATGGAGTATTTTGAGGATAGCGCTAAAGCTTCACTGCACGCCAAAATTTAAGCCTGACGCAAAAATTAGAAAAATCAGCAGTTTTCGTTCAGGCACTAGTTAAGTATATATTTTGCAGGATTAACAGGTGTTCCGTCAAGATGAACCTCGTAATGAAGATGTGATCCCGTACTCCGTCCTGTATTCCCAACCAGTGCAATGGTATCCCCCTTTTTAACGGCATCACCACGTTTTTTCAGCATCTTGTGAATATGTGCATAACGGGTAACCATTCCATAGCCGTGATCAATTACAATCAGCTTGCCCATCAAACCGTTAGTACCTGCAAAGGTTACAACTCCATCTGCTGCTGCAAGTATAGGCGTTCCCTTTCGTGCAGCAATATCCAGCCCTTTATGAAATTCTCTGAGACCGGTAAATGGTGATGTTCGATATCCAAATTTTGATGAGATCCACCCATCAGTTGGGCGCATAGAAGGCGTTGCTGCAAGTAGATTCCGTTGATCTTCAAGATTATTAAAAAGAGATTCAAAACTTTTTTTCTGATTTATTGCCGCAAGATTAAACTGCTGTGTCTGTTCGTGCATTTCCCGAATCAGGCTGTTATACTCTTTTGTTATTGGAATTTGTGTGTCAAAATCTTCAGGGATTGATCCACCTATACCAAAAAGGTGTTCGGGATCAGCGTTTTCTTCAATGTTAGCAATATTACGTATCTTTTCCTCAAAACTTTTCAGATCAACAAGTTTTGATTTTAAAGAATTTATATCAGCAGCAAAAGTTTTAAGCTGTTTGCGCTGATTGACTATCTCCTCACGCTGATTTGAAATGTTGTTCTCAAGCTCTTTTGTAATTAATATTTTTTTCTTAAGACAGCGGTAGTCATAGATGATAAAACCAAACAATATAAGACTTATTGCAATGAATATAGTTAAGCAGATTATAAAATCCCTGGAAACAGTTATTCTCTTTATTACCGAGCCAGTATTACCTAAAACAAAAAATGTTATTTTCTTTTTCATAATGAAAAAACTCTACCTCTACGGGCAGTTTAAAAATGTTCTCTTTATATAAAAAATTGTTCGCACTGTCAATATGACGATTAATTGCAATAACATATTGAATTAAATAGAAAAAGGGATATTGGTCAAGCCGGAAGTTTCATCTAGACCAAGCATTATATTCATATTCTGAACAGCCTGTCCGGAGGCTCCTTTTACCAGATTGTCAATAGCTGAAATCAATATTATGCGGTTATTACGTTCATCTAACTTAAAACCAATATCGCAAAAATTTGTTCCCTTTACATGCAAAGTATCAGGCATCCGACCTTCTTTGCATATTCGAACAAAAAAACGTTCTGAATAGAAAGAGTCAATGCAATTTTGTATTTCTTCAGAGCTGACTTCTTTAACAAGATTTGCATATATTGTTGTCAGCATTCCGCGCGTCATTGGAACAAGGTGAGGCACAAATGTCATGTTTGCAGGTTTTCCAGCCTCAAGGCTGAGCACTTCTTCCATTTCAGGCTGGTGCCTGTGCACAGCGACTTTGTAAGCCTTAACTGATTCATTTGCTTCGCAAAAATGTGAGGTCAAAGAAAGTGATCGGCCGGCACCGCTGACACCGGATTTGGAATCTGCAATAATTGAATTAATATCTAAAAAATTGCTCTTTATTAATGGAACAAGAGGCAGGATAACGCTTGTCGGATAACATCCCGGGTTGCCTATGAGTTTTGCTTTTTTTATCTTGTCAAAATATATTTCACAAAGGCCGTAAACTGATTTATCAAGTAAATCAGCGGCAGTATGCTCCTGATAAAAAGCTTCATACAATAATACATCTTTGAATCTGAAGTCAGCAGACAGATCTATAACCTTTTTATCACGTTCTATAAACTCAGGAACAAGCTGCATGGCTATTTTATGCGGAAGAGCAATAAATACAACTTCAGTTCTTTCACAAAAGCTGTCTATTGAAAGTTTTTCACAGCTTAAATTAACGATTCCAGTCATTGACGGGTAGATTTTGTCAAACTTTTCTCCAGCATACTGACGTGATGTCAGAACAGTCAGTTCTACATCCTGATGCCCGGAAAGTATCCTGACAAGCTCCGCTCCTGCATAACCTGTTGCGCCGACTATACCGACTCTGACCATAATGTCTCCTTAATTATTTACAGGCCATTGTGCCTGAACTATTATGTTCCTTCTAACAAAAGCCTTTGTTTGCTGTCAAACAAGAATTTCTGCTATATTGTCTTGGAATTATATATCTGCCATGCTAAAATTAACCCCAAAAAACTGGAAAAATAAAAAGGCTGATGAAGATAAAAAATAACATATCAGAAAAAATCGAACTTGTCGCTAACTGGCAGACATTAATGAGAGTATTTATCAGGCCGGAAAATGAGAAAACCAAGTTAATCTTACTTAAATATATGGAGCAGATTCTATTCGGACTTAATAATTTTCTAAAAAAACATGTGGGTATCACTGAAAAAGTCAGCATTAAAGAACTTTCCATGAGGTTCACAGACACTACAATTAATAAAAATCCTGAAAAAAAACTTGCAGAAGTTATTACAGATCTAATTGAAGATATAGCGCCCAATGCTGTTAATGTTGCTTCACCATATTTTGTCGGCCATATGACTTCTGCCATACCTTTTTTTATGGTTCATCTTAAAACCATAGTCGCTGCACTTAATCAAAATCTTGTAAAAATTGAAACTTCAAAAGTTGTATCAATTCTGGAAAAGCAGGTAATTGCTAAAATTCACAGGATTATTTACAATAAAGATGAATCCTTTTATAAAGAGCATGTCCAGAATGCTAAAACCACGCTCGGAAGCTTTACAAAAGACGGCACACTGGCAAATATCACGGCCCTGTGGGTCGCAAGAAACTCTTTGCTTGCTCCGACAAAAGATGGTTTTTCCGGTATAGAAGAAGAAGGTATTGCTTCTGCATATAAAGCGTATGGAATAGAAAAATGCGTTATTCTTACCTCAAAACTTGGCCATTTTTCGCTCAAAAAAGCAGGAGGAATTCTTGGAATCGGAAATCAGAACATTATTGTTATAGATGTAGATGCAAACAATCGAATAAATCTTGACCTTCTGAACAAAGAAATAAAAAAAATAAAAAAAACCCGCGGCAGGATAAAAATTTTAGCTGTTGTTGGCATTGCAGGGACAACCGAAACCGGAACCATAGATTCTCTTAAGGAAATCGGCATGCTGTGTTCTGAAAACAGAATCCATTTTCACGTAGATGCTGCATGGGGCGGCCCTACCCTCATGTCGGAAAAATACAGGCATCTTCTTGACGGCATAGAACACGCCGATTCTGTCACCATAGATTGTCATAAACAGTTTTATATGCCTATGAGCAGCGGGATGGTCTATTTTAAGAACCCTTCAATCCTGAACTCAATTGAGTATCATACAAATTATGTTAACCGACCTGATTCGGTGGATCTTGGCATTAAATCAATAAGCGGATCAAGAGAGGCCAACTCTATTATTCTCGACTGTGCGCTCAAAATTATGGGAACACAGGGATATGCTCTCCTCATTGAGCACGGGATAGAAACAGCGTGCAAATTTGCTGAAGAAATTAAGAGCCGACCTGACTTCCAGCTCATAACCCCCCCTGAGCTTAATCTCCTTACCTACAGGATATGTCCAGCCAACATTAGAGCGAAATTATCCGAAGACAATTTTAAGCAGAGACAACGCATCAATAAAAAACTAAATAAAATAAACGAAACTGTTCAAAGATTACAAAGGGAAGCAGGCAAAAGTTTTGTGTCAAGAACAACGCTGAGTATAGGAAACAAACAGAAAGAAGATATAGTTGTTTTTCGGTGTGTAATAATGAATCCTATGACAAATATAAATATTCTCAGAAAAATTCTTGATGAACAGGAAAAAAT
>JAJSZP010000024.1:0-7025 GCA_030262775.1 Deltaproteobacteria bacterium
TCAAAACCATTGAGCCAATAAGGCCGGGTAGAAAATTCCCTCGAAATCACAAAGTCCACCGGAGATGCTTCTACTACTGCTATAAACCTATTCGTTAAGTTAATGACATTGAATCAACAACCGTAATTAATCATGATAACTCAAACTCTGCATCGTAAAATTTTGTCTTAACCTTCTTTGACTCAAAGGCTCCAATATCTTCCAGGAAGTCAAAATAATCTTCCAAATTTTGTTCTTTCTTTAATGGCTTTTTTCTCATAGCAGCGAAGTCCTTTTGGGATAGCAAAAGATCGGCTTCAAGATTAATATCCTTATTTTTTTTACTTTTCTCCAACGATGTCATAGTACCTCTCCATCTGACCGTATTTCTTAAAGTACTTTTGGACTTCCTGCAGGTTTATCTCCGGCAAGCTGAGCAACTCTTTTATATCAGCCATTTCCCTTAAGACTCGATCCGGATCGTTTTTCATTGCAAAGACTTTCAAAGCCACAATGTGTTCCGGCCTAACTACCGGCACGGTTAAGTTGTCAAAAAGCAAAATTCTCACAGTCTCTTTAAAAATGCTTTCCGCTGTATCCCCTTTCACATAAACAAAATCAATCCTGCCCAGACCTGATAAGGAATGCAAGTGATTGGAATATCCAGTAGAGCTATAAAGGGTTTCAAATCCCAGAGATTCCAAATTTGCAATTATTTTTTTCTGGTCATTTTGTCTTGCTATAAAGTCAACGTCCTGAGTGGCTCTCGTATATCCATAAGCTTTTAGGGCAAAGGCGCCTATCAGCGCATAATCAATTCTTTCCCGTTCAAAAAAATCTATTAAAAGTTGAAAAGCTTTTTTAAACTTCATTCAAAGACCTCTTTTGCTTTTTCATAATTATTCACCAGGGATTGATTTGGCCTTTTGAATCCTATCCATATTTTTCAGTATATTCCATGGTACAGTGTTTATAGAATTTTTGCTTATATTCTGGATATCTTGTCTCAATGTTAAAATCATTTTCCTGATGTGCAGATTGCACGGTAGCAGAGCCTTTGCTGATGTAATAGCTATATGCCCGGTTCTTTTTAGCAAGAGAAACCGGATAGATAGCTTTTCACGGCTGCTTCAGATTGACCTTGTCAGGTCGACACAATCCTTAAAGGTTTAGCCCTTAAACTTCCGATTGATATACTCTTGCGTTTGGCTTGCGCTGAGCTCTGTTGTTGACGGTCCAGTACGAATGCAAAATCGCTCTGCCTTTCCGTTCTTTACAAAAACTGGCGAATGCGCTCTCCTGCACTTCACAGCCATCACCCGGCAATCGTCGTGATCATCAAAATGCGGGTAGTCCCTACAAAACAGTGCTGGGCAATAATTTCAATAAGTTACATATTATGGTTTCTGGCAGCACATAGCGAAAAATCAGGTGTTTACAAAGTAAAACAGGGCGATATTCTCAAGCCTGCAATGCTTTGTAGGGACTACCCGATTCCTCCAGATGGATGAACTATGGTCTTACCTTAAAAATAAAAATCAACAATTATGGGTTTTTATCGCTCTTGAATCCATAACAAAATTCTGGATCGGTTTCGAGTTGGGTTCAAGAATAATTTATACTGCAAACCGTTTAGTAAAGGGCATTAAAGAGTTGGGCAGATGGGGAAAAGATAATATACTAAAGGTTGCTACAGATAAATTAGCGGCTTACAAAAATGCGCTCGAAAACATTATGTCTGATATTCCTTATGCTTACCTGCAAATTGTTAAGCGCCGAATAAAGCGCCAGCTTGTAACAGTTAAAAAATAGTTTGTGAAAGGCACGGCAAATGATTTCCCAGGAAAAAGCCAAAACACCTCATTTATTGAGAGACTGAACCTTACCCTAAGGCAACACATCTCCTATCTTCAGAGAAAAACCCTGGGGTATTGCAAAAACAAACTAAATTTTACAAATGTAATGTGGATTAACTTATTCAACTATAATTACATACAATTTCATAAGAGCTTACGAATACGAATTAACAATAAAAACGAGAAATTTATAAAAAAGTATAACCATAATACACCAGCAATGCAGATGGGACTTACAAATTTTCCACTAAACTGGAGATATCTCATTACAGTCCCAATACCTCGTAAATAACTGATTTTTCGAACCTGCATTGTTTTGTAGGGACTACCCAGAAAAGCTCTGATTTCATCGTTCGCAAGCATGGGCCTGTCTTTCTCTTATCTTCTGTTTTTCCGATTGGCTTCAAGCATTTTGTTATGCAGGCGTTCAGATCGAATGCAGAAGGTTTCCAGTTTTGCATTTATTACCTGGGGGAAAGGGGAGCCGTCACTTTCTATAGCCAGAAATGGCAAGTCTTCTATATCTGTGAGTATATGCCGGAGTTTTTTATTTTTAGAATCAGTTGCAAGCTTTCCTTCCCGGTTCATAGTGACGTTAAGAATAGACTCTGAAAGGCGGTTGGGCATACAGCCAAAAGGACCTATGGCTATTACCCCGCAGACATGGGATGCAACTTCGGTGAGAGCGCCGCCCACTGTCAGAATGGCTTCACCGGTCAGATATGGAGAAATATAAGGCGAGGCGCTGTTAATTATTGATTTCATATTGAGCGGCTCTGCGTGAACAAGCCCTGAACGCGACAGTATTGATTTGATCCGCTTTTCATATTTTGACATGAATTTCTTTTTGATCATGAACTCCAGCTTTTCCAGTTTAGACATTTTGTGGTCTGAATAATTATTTTTCAGAATATAGTCAGCATATAAAATCCACTCTGCCACCGGCGTACATATCGCTGCAAACCCTTCTTTTGCAAGGCGTTCAGTCAAATATTGACGTGAAATGTCATCTCTTCGGACAAATATTTCACCTGTAAGCGAGATAATCGGCACTTCTTCTACGGGCCGCTTTAATTGGATATGGCTGAACCGCATGGCGGTTATGGAGAGTTGTTTTTCAAGCATAGAAAAGTTTTCAAGTTCCAGGTTCGCTAATATTAGCTGCCACTCTTCATTGAATATTTTAATGGCTTTTTCTGTGTCTGCTGCATTAGCCAGAATCATAGATCTGATATCTTCCATTACATCAGATACCAATATAGCACTCCACGCGTGAAGCTGAAATTTGCCGCCCATGCCCGCGTATGCATTTTCTGATGATAGTGACAGCGCGGCGACATCAGGAAGTTCAAGCCTTTTTACCAGATCTTCCATAAATATGTAGTACTGGCCGAACCGGCATGGTCCAGAACCTGTAGGCATGAAGTATACAAGAACCTCGTCAGTCCGCTTTTTGTTGCGGATATAGTTGAGCAGAGTTCCTGTAGTGAGTATAAGCGGCAGGCATTCTTTGCAGGACGTATTTGCGCGGCCAAGTTTAAGTACTGATTCATCAGATGGAGGATGGGCTATCGCATTAATACCTCTTCCGCGAAATACAGCGGCAAGCGATTCAGAGGCTATTTTGCCCATAGAAGGTATTAAAAGAGTTACACGCGGGTCAGTCATCGGAATTTTTTTGCCTGAAGATGTTAGTATTTTTGCAATACTGTTTTCAATTACAAGGCGAGCTGGGGCAAAGGAGCTTTTCTTTAGTGTAATCATTTTATTTGCCATAAGCTGCCTGAAGGCTGATACTATGTCGAGAAAAGCTTCTACCCTTGTTTCAATGCCCGCGTCTGCACTATGGCTGTCAAGTTCAAGGGTCAAAGAGGGTTTTCGACCCATGTAATTTCTGAAATATCCAACTATAAACGAATCAGGGCCGCATGAAAAGTTGGTAATATAAAGGCCAAACAGTTGGGGGTGCCTTTTTACAAATTTGCAGGCTTTGAGAATTACTTGCCCCATTCCCCAGTACATATGGCGCTTTGTCTTTTCACTATCAAAAGGAAGAAAATCAAAAGGTATTACGAGAACCCCCCTTGATGCCAGTTTGTTGGGGATGCCCATGTGAGCCTCTTTAACAAAGCCATTGTATGGTCTGGCAAATATAACAACTCCTGTTTTTTCCGGTTCAGATTCAAGTTCTTCAAGTACCTTTTTCCCAATTTCATGCATTTCATCTATGCATTCAATCTGTTGTTGCAGGGCCTTTTTGAAAGCCTTATCAGCTTCCTTGCGGCTGATTCCCATGTTTTTAGCGGTTTCAATCAGGGGTTCTCCGGCGTTTTCCAGACCTTTTGTTAAATTTATAAGGGGAGAAAGTACTTTTATTCCTTTTCTTTTAAGCTCTTCGAGTTTTTCACGAAATGTTACCTGAAGATAATATGTTTCACCCTGAACAAAGGGGCAGACCTGGGAGCTTGAATAACCGTTTGGAACATGAACTGCTTTGAAATGAGGCAGGAATATGAAATCAGGAGGATTTTCCATAGTAATCAGGGAGTAAAAAAAGCCATGAGACAGTTCAGCGGGGAAGCAGAACGCTGTGTTTTTCTGATCAATTCCTTGCTTTGATATTGCATCCGGCAATACAGGTTCGAAGCCCAGTTCGGTAAAAAAAGTGGAGTAAAGAGGGTAAAAGGTGTTGACCATAAAACTTCTGTTTATCCCGATTCTTCCTCTGCGCTTTTTTCCGCTTTCCTCAGGCAGTTTTGCGCCGTATTTTTCAAATATCAGTTTCTGCCTGATCTGCACCAGATCCAGCTTTCCTGTATCGTATTTTATTTTTTGCCGTAAGTTGTAGTACCTGTTGCATGCTCCTCCAAATGGATATTTTTTGCCTTCAAGCCCGATCATTGCTATTTCACAACGCCGGTCGCATTTCTCCTTGCCGCCTTTGCAAATGAAAGATTTTCCGTGCGTTACCTCTCTATCTGCAAGTGTCCTGAGGTTAAAGTCCTTTTCTGCCATTAATCCTGTTTCAATTCTTTTTTTGATCTCAAGGGCAACGCCAAAAGCTCCCATAAGGCCAGGTTCCGGTGGAACGATTATCGGCTTGCCCACAAGTGCGGCCATGGCAAACGGAATTGCTTTGTTGTAGCAGACTCCTCCCTGCATAAAGACCTTTTCCCCAACCGGTTTATTGCCTTTTACTCTGTTTGAATAATTCATGCAGATGGAATAAACCAGCCCCGCGACAATATCTTCGTGCTTTACTCCTTCGTGAATGGCATTTTTTATGTCAGAGGAAATAAATGCGGCGCACTGATCATTGAAATTGGGCGGATTTTTCCCCTTAAGTGCGATATCTGCGATATCATCCATTTTTATACCCAGAGTTTCATACGCGGATTCCTCAAGGAAAGAACCGGTTCCGGCTGAACAAGCTTCGTTCATTGCATAATCAGAGGGCACAGCGTTTGTTATATAAGTGTATTTGGCATCCTGTCCTCCAATTTCAAATATAGTATCTACCTTGCTATCAAAGTAAACTGCAGCAGTTGCATGTGCAATTATTTCATTGATTACACCTTTAGTTAAGGCATGAAGACCAGCTATTTGACGGCCGGAACCGCAGACACCCAGCCCTTTTATTGATATTTCATCAGGATCTACTTTTTCTTTTATCTGGTCTAGAATATTTCGATAACAATTCCGGGAAGCACCTACCGGATCACCGTTTGTGCGCAGATATATAGATGCAAGCATTGAGTTGTCTTTTTTTCGCAGAAGAATAGCCTTGGTGGTGGTAGAACCCACATCCAGGCCCAGTATGCAAACATCATCTGATTGTATCTCCCTTGTTTCAATTGTCTTGAATTCTACCATGTCCTTGAAATTTAGAAGTGGGGGAAGCGTATCAAATGATGTAATTTCTTTTTTAAAAAGATCTGCTGTTCCGGCAAAATGGGCGGTTTTGTTATTAAGTGCCCAGAGTGCAGCGCCCATGGCTTCGAAATACGGCGCTTCTTCCGGAACTATAAGACCCGGAATCTCCTTATGCAAATATTCAATCATCATCCTGTTGCGAGCTGTTCCGCCGGTGATCATGATATTTTGTCTTTCAACCTTCTTCAGAAGCTCCAGAATCTTATTTGCCATCATTTTACAAAGGCCGGCCGTAACCCTGGATTTTGGAACACCTTTGTTTGTTGCATGAGTGCAGTCTGACTTGCAGAAGACAGAACATCTGCCCGATACATTATACGGATTTTCTGTAGCAGCCCACTGGGCAGCCTCTTCCATTGATACATTCATTCTGCGAAGTTGTTGAAGAAGGAATTCACCTGTCCCGGATGCACACTTGTTGCCTGTCACCACATTTGATATTTGCCCCAGCCTGTTTAAAACATATACCATAAATGTCTCTCCGCCCGCGGAGACAATGGCCGGGCATGAGATATTTTTGGGTTTGACAAATTCATACGCTAATTCAACAGCTTCTGGTTCAGGTATGGATGAAAGGTTTACAAACTTGCGGAATTTCCTGCCGGTTGCGGCAATCCTGTCAAATGATTTTAAGTCAAAGTTCTTTAGCGCAGCAAGCAGGGTTTGTTTTGGATTCCCTTCGTGAGGGTGAAGTGAAGATTTGACAATTTTTGGCTTGCTCTCAGACTTTTTCATTGCCATGTGGACAATGGATATGGTGGAAGCTCCGAGGCACAGACCAAGAGAGTTTATTGTATCTGTATCTGATATTTCAGCTCTCTGAATAATTTGTTCCTCTACCTTGTTATTTTCTTTATACATGGTTGTCCGCCCAAAAAATTTATCTTATTTTATGCAAATGGTTTCCCCAACCTTTGGAGTGATTACAGAAAAACCATTATTCCCCAGGTGTTGTGCAAATGAAAGGGACTGATCTTTCTCTCCATGGACCACAGCTATTCTTTTAATTCGTAAATTTGATTCCTTAAGGAAACGAAGCATTTCATTTCTATCGCCATGTGCGCTGAAGCCACCTATCTTAACAACATGGGCTTTAAGCGGATATGTTTTATTAAGAAATTTCAGTATTGGCGGGTTACCGCTTCTGCCGGAATTTTCATATTCTTTGCCTTGTTCCAAAATACGACGGCCAAGTGTGTTCTGAGCCATATAACCTACGATTAAAATTGTATGCTGTGGATTATGAATTTTATAGCG
>JAJSZP010000024.1:7035-22534 GCA_030262775.1 Deltaproteobacteria bacterium
TCGCACATTCCTGCAGCAGATATTACTATGTGAGATTTTTTTTCACGCATCAGAGCCATAGACTCTTCAACAGAACCGATAAAATGAACTTTGTCAAATAAAAACGGATTTATACCGTTTTCCAGGAAAGTCTTATGTGTTTTTTTGTCGTAGACTTCAGGATGTTCGCCGAAAACTCCGGTTATTTTTGTTGCAAGGGGACTATCTACATATACCGGGATTCGAGGGACTTCACCCTCGTTATAAAGTTCGTGAATAACATATAGCAGTTCCTGGGTACGACCGAATGCGAAAGCCGGTATTAAGACAGAGCCTCCCCGATCAAATGCTTCAGTTATTACCTTTTTCAACTGCGGTTTTAAATCCTGGACAGGTTCATGCAATCGGTTTCCATAGGTGCTTTCCATTATAAGCAGGTCTATCTCCCTGTCTTCTTCAGCAAAACTCAAGGTTGGATTATTGAGAATCGGCTTGTCAAACCTGCCGATATCGCCGGTATAACATATATTATAGTTACGACTGTTTTCCCTGACTTTAATCATACTTATGGCTGATCCTAAAATATGTCCTGCGTCGTAGAATATACAGTCCATATCCTTCCCTATATTGACCGTATGCTTATAGGGATATCCTTCAAAATATTTGAGCGACTGCTCAGCATCTTCTATAGTGTAAATAGGCTGGACACCTTCCAGGTGATGTTTTTCGATCAATTCATTAATTATCTCTGCATTTAGTTTATTTCGGTCTGTTTTAAGCAGTTTTTTTATATCGTTACTTTTACGTTTTGATAACTTTTTAGCGCGCGGTGATATTTTCAACTGATAAAGTGTTGAACGAACGGTTTTATAATTTAGATAGTTTGCGTCTGATTCCTGAATATGAGCGGAATCCGGCAGCAAATATTCGCAGGTATCTGCTGTTGCCCGCGTGCATATGATGTGTCCGTTGAAATTTCCCTTGGTAAGCATTGGTATTCGGCCCGAATGGTCTATATGGGCATGAGAAAGAACCATATTTGTGATAATCGCGGGATCGAACGGTAATATCCTGTTTTTCTGTTCACTTTCCTTGCGCCTTCCCTGAAACATTCCGCAATCCAGCAGTATCCTGTCATTTTCAGTAGTAATTAGATGCATTGAGCCTGTAACTTCACGAACTCCGCCATAAAATGTAACATGCATTGATAAAGACTCCTTTAGGAACGGGGAAGTTATTTCGTCCCCGTTCCTTAGCGACCATTGAATATTGAAACGGGGGATAGCTGGATGCCCTTAAAAATCCAAGAAATTTATTCAATTAACTGATAATCGTTGTTGCGCGCAATTATCTCGCCCCTCTCCACTGAGTATCCAACACCGGAAACACTGATCCCCAAACGCCCGGCTATTTCAGTAAGCGAAATCCCCAATTCGCGAACCGCCCAAAAACAGAAAAGGCTCCTGACTTTAACCCTTTTTTGCTGTTTGCCTTTCAAAAAAATATCATCTGCCTCTATATCGCAAATTTTAGCCACTCTATCTGCAATCCCACCCAGATCATAACCCAGACGCTTTAATTCGTATCTCCGGTCAAATTTCTCATTGGCCTGAGAAAGTACATTGGCTACAAAATTCGATTCAAGCTATTGCCTCCTTAATAGAATGATTTATCCTATAGGGAAAAGCCAGTCCTTTTGCTCCCAGCTTTGGATAGTTTGACCCGGTTATTATTAACTCAACTTTTTTTGCTGTTGCATCAATATTGTACATGAATTTATTAATTGGTGTTTTAACTTCTGCAATACCATGTAGACCTGACCAGGATATTGGCCAACTTAAGATTTCTTTAAGCCATAACATTTCCTGATTGTACCCTTTATCAATAAGTGTGTTAATCACATTATTGATATTTTGTTCACTTTGCTGACAGTCAAAAAAGCAAGGTTCATACTGTAACAGATCCAATCCTAATGGTTTATAAAGCAAATAACTTAATAATTGATTATTTAATTCTTTCTTCTTTTGTTCCTTTAATATTGTCCGCAATAGTCCATTATAAATGGTTGTTTGCAACCCTTCTAAATAACTCTTTATACAGCAAATAGGCATACCTATGATTTCTAAAAATTTATTTGAATCACTTTTATTAAATGCGTCCAAGGCTTGGTCAACATGCTTTTTTTTACCAATAAGAATGGTCTCTTTAACCTGATCATTTAAAAATGTGACAGGAAATATTTCCAGCAGTTTTTTTCTTGTACCACGAAGATGATTAATTTTTAATGACGATTCTTGCAATTGTTCTGATAATTCATCTGCTTCATGTGGGTAAAGCCTTTTAATTAATAGGGGAAAAACTTCTTTACTTGTCAAAGCTATAGCCTGGTTCTGAAAAAGTGTAGTCAAACATTGTATGCGTGGATACCAGTATGCTTTTGCTTCTTCACTTACCCAGGAGATGCGGCAAAAATCATGTAAATGGGTTTCATATATCATCTGCTGCTCAATCGTCATTAATTCAAGTCCTTTTCTAATATCAAATTAACACCTCTTTGCCAATGCGACCAAAGTATATCTTCCCATTCTTTTCTTTTAGGATGTCTGGAAACAGGTGTAATTCCTTTTCTCTCTAAATCTTCTTCAATTAATGAAAATAATTCCTGCCAGACCCTGCAGAAAACACTGCGGTTGCGCCAGTCATTGTCTATGGCATTGCCGGGACAATGACCTTTGCATGCCAGGAAAAAACGGCATCCCCGGCAACCGCCATATTCATAAGGCGTCTGATAAAGCATCATAGCTCGTTCATAACCTTTTTGATCAGGCTTTTGAAAATAAACGCCTTCATCATCCATGGCACCACAATTATGCTGTTCGCCGTTGCCGTTAATACCCATTACTGCTTCTGTCGTATAATGATCACAACCTCTGAATACACAAGTCACGTCATCATCTTTTAATTGCAACATTTTTTCCATATCATCAAAAATATCAAAATGTAAATTGACTAATGTTTTTTGCAGTTCATATAATTTACTATAAGCTCTAATATATTCTTGTTCGGTTAAACATAATGAGGAATCAAGACAATTATTATCAATAACATGGATACGGCAATACTTGATCCCTAAATCATCCAATTCTTTAAACCACTGCATTAATTTATTAAGCCTGGTTCCAGTTGCATTAATTTTAGTAAGTTGAACTTGAAAATAAGTATCCAACCCGTTTTTTCTTAATTGATGCATGGCATCTAATGTCTTTTTAGTAGCTTGAAGGGTTTTATCGATTGATCCGGCGAATCTCATATTATTTAACTCATTGGGACCATCGCAGGATAAGCCTACATAAACATTATATTTTTTGAATAATTTAATGTGGTTATCATTCATCAATGTGCCATTGGTTTGTATGGTGGAATAACCATGCATTTCATGAGCCAGACCAAATAATTTTTCCAGATCATGAATCGGTATTAGAAGCGGTTCCCCCCCGAATATATCAACCGGCTGATCACGTTTCTTAATATAGCCGGTTATAATATCCAGATCATAATCAGTAAGTTCTTTTCCTACTCGCCTGTACTTATGCTGATAACAATATTTACATGACAGATTACATTTAACCCCCATAGGTCTTACTTCTAATACCACTTTTTTACCATCCTTTTACATGAGGTGCTTTTACATGAGGTGCTTTAATATAAGGAATTTTTATATGAGGCGGCCAGTTGAAAAGACTTTTCATCACACTTTCAACTTCTGAAGTAGCGTAACCTGCACCTTTTAATACATCATTAACGGCCTTTCCATTTTTTCCCCATACATGTTGCATAAACTTAGCCACGGCTTTGGCAGAAGCATTAAAAACATTTTTCATAGCACCTGCAACCTGATCTGCATTATACCCCGCAGCTTTCAAAGCTTTTCCAGCTTCATCAGCTTTATTTGTGAAAACGTCTTTCAGCGCTCCGGCAACATCACCGGCACCATATTCAATAGCTTTAAATGCTTTGGCAACATCTTTGGCAGAATTGGTAAACGTGCCTTTGAGAGCACTGCTAATCTCTCTTGCACCGTATTCAGCATAATCAAGCGCCTGGGCTGCGTCTTTTGCAGATAAGTTGAAAGCAGACTTCAATCCTTTACCAACCTCACGGACAGTATAGTTGGCTCCTTTTAACGCAACAGCAACCTGATCAGCGCTAAAATTGTAAACATTGTTTAACGCACCGGCCACCTGATCTGCAGCATAACCGACATCTTTCATGGCTTTAGCTGCCTGATCACCTGTGAAGTTATACGCGCTTTGCAGGGCATGACCAACCTCATTGGCTGCCATATCAGCATCTTTCATAAGTTTGGCAGTTTCTTCTGCAGTTTTTTTATAAACATCTTTCAGGGCTTTTCCCGCATCATCTCCCAGATGTATCAAGCCCTTTTTTACCCCGTTGAGCAGTTTATCCAAATCAGCCGCAATATCTTTAAACAATTCTTCAGCATGCTCTTCTAAATATTTTATGGTCTCTTCCGCCAATTTTTTTAAATCATTGAATTTCTCTTTAAGCGTAAAACCAAAGCCTATTTTTTCTCCGGCTATATCTATCTTTGCTTTTACTTCCAGGGCAAACCGGGCAGGACTTAAGGCAAAACCCAAATCTACCGGGACATAATCTTTTAAGTGTATATGGCATATTCCTATATCCAGCGGCTGATCAACACCGATCTTGGCTGAGCCTTCAGCACTGAAAGAGGTCTTATTTTTAAGACAGCAATTTAATTTTAAATCTTCTATACCGGCTACTTTATATTCTAAAGAGAATGAAAATCCGGATTTGGAAGCTGTAGTTTTTAAGGCTTGTTTTTCAATATTAAATAAAGAGATAAGTCCGGAGATATTGATATAATCGCCGGAACCGCCGGTAGTAATAGCTGAAGTGTCAATTAAGCCGTGTGCTCCTTTTTTACCGCTGGTATCACTGATGATTAAGACATCCAGCAGGTTGATAATCTTACTCAAATAGCCCTTAGCATAAATGCCTTTGGACGGGTTAATTTCTATATCCAGTGACGCTTCCAGTTCGCGGAGCAGAATATCAGCTATAACCGTTACCCCCGGCTTATAAACAAAGGTAGGGTCTATCGGGCTTTTAAAACCAGAAGGATCATCAATCAGATAAAATTTGAAATCTTTTAGGCTAATTTCATCAAGCAAAGGCGCTTTATTTAAGTCTATGCTAGTCAGGGTGTGTATTAGCTGCGGTAAGGTAATTTTTCCTTTTTTAGGGGAACTTGGCTCAAGCTCAGCTACAATAGAGCCAGGAGCGGCAAAATCAACTACCGACGCGCCAATATCAAGTAAAATACCGTCAGCTTTATCCCCTAGTTCTATCTTGCCTTCAAAGGCAACCAGGCAGCCTTCCTCGTTAAAGGTCACTGATAAGCCTAAGCCGTCAATGGTCAGACCTGTTATGCCAAAAGGATTTTGCCAGCCTTGGCCCTGTTTACGGTTTTGTCCGCTCAAGCTTAAGGCTAAGGTAATATTACCGGTTAAGGAAAGGTCTGCATTACCCTGAAAATCCAGCAGGTCTTTTTTTACTTTAAAGGCTGCTTTGGTTTTAAAATCTACCGTCTTTTTGCCCGGCATAAAGATAAGCTGGAACCCGTCAAAGGACACTGCATTTTTTTCGGCTTTTTGTCCCCCTAATGAAGCTATCACCTGGGTTTGATTCGGGTCTTTCGCTACAACCGCTTCCATTCTTAAGGTATCTACATTACCGAACAGTTTTTTGATCTGAGATAATAAGGCACCGGAAAAATCAAGGCTGGTAAAAAAGGTAACTCCTCTGACAATCCTGGACGGCATACTTTTATCTTTTAAGTTGGCTAAGCTTATCTGCGGGTTGTCAAGAGAGGACAGTATTAAGCCTGTATGGTGAAAAGTTAAGTCTTGAAATATATCAGTAAAAACACTCCACATATTTGCCGGCGACCAGTTATCAGGTAAATCAAACCCGGCTACAAACCCGCTCTGGTTATTTATTTTTTGTACTTCAAATAAGACCGGTAAAGGTGTTTTAAAGGTTTTACTGCCCAGTTGATTCAAGTTAGCGCTTAAGGAAAAATCATATTCCTGAGTGCTGGTTTGCGTTTTCTTTTCAGTAATTGACACATTCGAATCTTTAAATTCTATTTCCGGAAATCCTGTAGGTACGTCTATAAATGAACCGCATAAGTCTTTAGCCAATTCTTTTAATTTTATTTGCGGTAATGTCCCTCTAAGAACAAAATCCCCCGGAAGATTTAGATCAAGATCAAAGGTATTTTTACCAATTGCTATACTCGCTTTAAATTCTCCGGTTGTTTTCCCTTGTGTATGGTTAAGAGAGAGGGTAGCTTCATGAAGCTGTAAATTTGTATTCCCTACTGAAATTTTCCCATCATCCTGTATAGAACCTGAACAGGAAAAATCTTTGCTTTTTGTATCCAAATAAACTTGAACATCTGTCAAAATCAACTCTTCTAATATCTTTGGAATAGTAAAACTTCCAAACTGTTTACTCAAAGCCTCAAATAATTCTCCTGTTTCTATTTGTCCACCACTGTGACTATCACTACAAAATTCCCATCCATGATCATCCTCAGGGCTACTGGCCGCCACATAAATATCCATACTTGCTATCTTTAAGATTCCACTCAATGTCCCAGAGAAACTGTTTGAAATTTTCTGTGCACTCAATTCTAAATCACGAAAGGAAATCCGTTCTTTTTCTAATTGAAACTTCCACTCCTCAGAAATCAACATATCAAACGTATAACTACCTTTTTGGGGATATGCCCTTAATAAAAATTCTGCGATATTGAGAGCAGGGAATATATTGGCTTCAGGAAAACAATGCTTTCCTATCTGTTTCAACTTTAATTTATTATTTTTAGCTAACTTACCAGAAAAGCCAAAATCAGGATACAAATCGGCCAAAAGATCAATCTTGCTTCCCTCAAAAGAAAAGTGGCTTTTCAGAGTAATATATCTCAATTTTTTTGGTTTAAGAGTAAACCCTATTTTTATGCCGTCAATAATAATCTCACCTAAGCCAATTTTATTTAAACCACTTTGTATATTAGACATTAATTTATCTCCGCCAAAGACCTTTCCCAAACGGATAATATCAGGAAAAACTTTGCCCGTCTGAGAGAGGATATTGATTTCAAAAAGTTCATGTCCTAAGGAATGAATAAGAACAACATAATCATCATTTTCTATTTTCAATACTCCATGGATGGTCACAGCATAGGCTAAGATAACGTTCCCTTCTTTCAAAGATGTATAAGTAACATGTATTTTAATAGCTAAATCATGAATAGTAGGCAAGCCCTCTATAAATTGCCATTCTCCCTGAGAGACAGTTGTTTGAATCAATAAAGTTGTAGCTATTGCTGCTTTAAAGCCAAAAGTCAGCTCTAAGGATTTGAGCGTAACAGTATTAAAAACATCTACTCCGCTTGGTAAAGCAGGTAAGAGCTGAGAATGACTAATATATTTGGCAAGTTTAAAGAGAGAAATATCTAAAGATTTGCATAGGTTCAGTTGAATTTGCTTTTGGTTGACGAGTTCCCCTGTTAAAGGAATCGTTACCTCTTCAATGATGAGATCTGCTGTAACTGTAAGTGTTGATGTTATTGTTTTGTTATCTTGAGAAAATTTAAACATAAGGTTTACATTAGTCAAAGAGGCCTTTTTTCCCGAAGGAGCATCCTGATAATCAAGTCCTTTAATTTCCCATCTATCTATCTCTCCGGACAAAGTAAGCACCTGCTTATTCTCTTGAGAATAAATATTGATTTTATCAGCAGAAGTTTTTAATCTTAATTTGTCTTTAGGCATGGTACTGATAAATAGACCAACATCACCTAAATCACCTAATGTATCGGTAAGTAATAAAACACCATCTCGTATATTTTTCTCTAATTGTTTTTGTAAATAGGAAAGCATATTTTTTTCTATAAATGATTTCTGGTTAAATTATTTGCAGTTCGCATATCTGCTGTATAGCAAGAAACCGAAAACCTTGAGCCGCCTAAACCTAATCCTCCAACAACCTGATTCAGCGACTGCTCTTGAGATACTATTAACCTAATATGACCCTCTGTTAGCTGTGGAGCTATATCATTCGGATTCCCCCATGCTCCGGCCACAGTTGCTTTAGCGCTATAAGCACGCTCAATATTAGGTTCTACACCGTCTTGACCGGATCTTTTTATACAATCATCATAATTTCTGTCTTCAGTTAAATAATAATTCTGAAGGCTTTCACAACGTTGTAAGTTATCAAGCACCTTTTGATCTGGATGACCAAAAGAATTATTAATTCCACACGATATAAATGCTGCACTTGGCCGTAATCTATTGACAAAATCAGCAGAAGTCGAACGGTTACTGCCATGGTGACTGATTTTCATGGCCAGAACACGTCCGGCAGCAGAGTTGTTATCAGGATTTAAGAAATGCATAATCCCATTATTTTTGTCATTACCATCTTCCTGATTTGATTCAATATCTCCGCCGACATAATACTTAAAATTATTAAACTGAATTAAAAAGGCTAAGCTCTTCTCATTACGTTGATCAACACCCATACCGGTCGGAAGATGAGCTTTTTTACCTCCGGCCTGCAACACATGCTGATTCGCTGCAATACAGGTTATCTTAGGGGCGCCATCCGACAGAACAGCACCTGTGCCATACCACAATATTTCTTGTCCTACTAAGCAATCCGAATGAAGCCATCCGTCAGCCCCTAGATCTCCTGTATGGGGTAAATCACAATCACTGACTACTTTTTCTGTCACTCTCTGCCGCCCGTTTCCTCTAGAATTAATTGCATTTAAATAAGCAATATAATTGCTTTCTCTATTCGAAAAAGTAGACCATATTTGCAATGGTCTGAGCCTTGTTCCTCCAGTCTTCCAAACCTCAATAATCCCCTGTTCTCCCTGATCAAAAATCAGGGTGTTATCGTATACAGTAGTAGTTTTTATATTAAGAAGTGCTCTAATCCCATTAAAATGATCTGCATCATAATGAGTTACAGCCATTACATTTAATTGATTTACCCCCCAGACAGTATTAATTCTATGATGAATATCATTAGATAAGGAAAACCCCCCACCGTCAATTAAAGCAGAACGTTGTTGCTGTATAGCAAAAGTATTAGAATTAGGATTAGGATCGTATTCTTCGGCCAGAATAAACGTAGCGTCACCTTGTGCCACATCAATATGTTCTATCAATAAACGCCAAGCCATATTTCTCTCCTTAGGCATTGTAAAATAATAACTTTTACAAGTTGATCTTGATTTTTTAATTCATATAAGTTATATTTGTTGGGGGAATAAGGGACGTACGTCAGATTATAAGTTTTCGATTCCATAATTATTTTGAACAGCTATCGTACGTCCTCGTGCAACCGAAAGGCTGATTGCCGGTTGGGAAAGCCTCAGCCGTTTACTCAACCATGCTTGCGAAAGCCCCAATTCAGTATTCGCCCAATAGCACAGAAGACTGCGGGCTTGTACAACTTTGGGCTGTTTCCCCGAAGCCCATACCTGTGAAGGTTTTATACCTGCTATCTGGGCAACCCTGTGCGCAATGCTGTCAATATCAATGCCCTTGGCCTTCAGTCGATATCTTCTTTCGTATGCCTCCCTGGCTTCTGAAAGCACCGTTTCCACAAAATTACCATCGTCCAGAATATGTTCATCGCCCTTTTGCAATGCGTTTGTCTTACGTAATGCTTTCGCAGCCGCCCATCCGCCAACGTTTCGAATTAATCCACCTCCGGTAAGCTCTGGCCTCTTACCATCGGCAACACCCTTTTCCACAAAAGCTCTGTACCGGCGTGGTCCCGGTTTTCAGCAGCAGGTGAAAATGGTTGGGGATCAACGCCCACGCAAAGCATTGTGTGTTTGTGTCAGTCAGTATTAAACCGAGCCGGTCAACAAAAAAATCCCGATCGTCATTATCGTCAAACACCTTTCTACGGGCTATCCCCCTGGCAATAATATGATGTAGCGCGCTTGGCGCATCTATGTGTGCTTTGCGTGGCATAAAAACTTCATATCATATAAAAATCACATATCAACTTATATTCTAAGGAACTGGGATGAAATAACTTCTCCAAGTAGGCGCATAGATTTGGGTCAAATTTGTTCGATCTCAAATCACAAAAGTTGATGGAATAGCAGGCTATTTTGATATTTTTGGGATTTGAGATCGGGCAAAGGTGGCCTGAAGCTGTGATGCATAGTTGGGGAAGTTATTTCATCCTCGTTCCTAATGTACGCAGGGCGATTGCATCAAAAAAGTAAGTATGGTTCATCCGACTAAAGCGTACCTGGTTTCATGAAGACCATAGATTTTAAGTTTAAAGAATTCAGCATCTCGGAACCCATAGGCCTGCCTTTGGAGAGTTTTGATTTTATTGTTTGTTCCCTAATTTTTGCGAATCAAAAGAAATGGAATACCACGAAGCACACGAAGATCACGAAGAAACAAGAAAATAACAAGCTCTGCTTCGCGCGCTTCGTGTGCTTTGTGGTGAATAACAGGCTATAATTAGAATTGCTGATATTTGACAATAGTTGTATTTATAATTTTAAATTGATATATAAAAGAGCCTCTTGCAGAAACAACGCCGATCGGCAGAGCACTACCACATAATATACTGCATTCTGCCACAAATTGAGGTTATTTGACAGAAACGCAAGTTATAACCGTGTCAAGGTTGCTTTATATTGCTTCACAATAAACAATCGGGCTTTACTTTGATTGAAATGATAATTGTTGTTGCTATTCTGTCGATTTGTGCCGGCATTGCGATTCCGACATATCTCGGCTGGCTGCCCAAATCAAGATTAAATGGTGCTGCAAAGCAGGTAATGGGGGATTTGATGTTGGCAAGGATGCAGGCTGTGACTCAAACAAAAGATATTCAAAGTGAATATTCCGATGTAACTATTTTTTTTGAAGACGATTTGATTATGAACCCGATATTTTCCCCTAAGGGAACGGCGAGTAATCAGAAAACCATTAAACTTACTAACTCAAGTGGATCCAAATATATCAAAATCGCTCTTACAGGGCGTGTAAAGATAGATGATACACAATAGCTCTGTAATGGCCGGAAAATAATTTAGAGGATAAAAGATGAACAAGATCGCCAATAATAGCGGTTTTACCTTAACCGCCAGAACCTCCAAACTCGACCCTGATTATACTCATCCGACATATGGAGACCATTATCGAAGATATACCCTGGAATCTGTTATAACCCCGAAAACCCTTTATTTATAAAGGGGGAGGGCGATTTGCAATGAAGATAAAAAAACAAGTTGGCACGATACTAAGTAATGAAAAAGGAGTTGTTCTTCCTTTGGGCCTTATGTTTTTGGCTATTATAGCGATTCTGGGAAGCACGGCTGTTATAATTACAACAACTGATCTTAAGATCGGCAGTAATTACAGGGCCAGAGAGCAGGCATTTTATAACGCCGATGCCGGTGTCCAGTACGTACTGAAGAAACTGACCATTGATTTGGACGATTCAGACTCCGAAACTGTTGATCTGGAAGCATGTCCGATATCTCTGAACTATTCTACGCCAAGTGGATTTTCTTTCACTGTTCCAGATGAGTTGACATCACTGGGAAACAACCAGTACAGTTTCCTGGTCACGGGGCATGGACCCGATAATTCAGAAGCTGTTATTGAATTTGTTTTCTATGTTGAGCAAAAAGCTATTTTTAACTACGGCCTGTTCGCCGATGGATTATTAGACATAAAAGCGGATGCTCATATTTATAGTTATGACTCTAGTGACACGTCTGACCCTGATCCATTAACCTTTCCCGGCGCATCCACTGGAGAAGCTGACAGTGGCAGCAATACAGAGATCAGCACCAAGATGCTGTCATATATCGACGGCGATCTCGGCCTGGGAGCAGACAGCCTGGGTCAACCGGCCGAATGGAAAGATACTGGAACACCTATTGTCACAGGCACCGAAAACAATGTAGAACGCATTAATCCGGATCCGATGGGAGCAAACGATTCATCATCCGAACTTTACAAAAAGTTCATTGACGTTATTACCACCAATGATAACGGCACCGCGGGTGACGGTTCTCCCCTTGAGGGAGCCACAGAGATAGACATCGGCAACCTGGAAACGTTGACGCTGACGGCCGGCGATTATTATTTTACAAGCATTATCTTGGGTAATGGTTCAACTCTTGAGATAGACGCGAGTTCCGGACCAGTCAATATCTATCTCAGCGGTAAGCTCGAAGCAAAAAACGGATCCAGCATTAATAACTTGTCGCAACCAACCGACTTCGCAATTTTTTCAAATTCTTCTCAGGATCTTAACTTCAAACACAGTACTGATTATAGTGGACTGGTTTACGCTCCGAACGCCTATGTGAAAATGAACAATACCGCTGACGTTTACGGTCTGATCTGGGGGAATACGATGGGGCTTAACAATTCGGGAGAGTTCTTTTTTGACGAAGCAATACAGGATAAATATCTATCTAACAACTATACAATATATGTCCTTTCCTGGAAAGATGATTCTATCGGCAATTAATTGTTGATAGAAATCCGGATATGAGCGGCAGTTGTTTCATTGTTCGGCACATGCCGATATTATGTAGGTAGAAAATTTTAATCCGGAGTCTGGCTGTCTATTTTTTCTCCTACCATCCTTCAGGCAACTTTCCATTGTTCTTTTTTATCAGCTCATCAGCGAGATCATACATCTTCTCAGAAATCTTTTTCACTTCGTCCCTTGCTTTTTTTTTGGCTTTCTGATCTTTATTTTTAGTAGCTTCTCGCAGTATATCCAGGGTGCTGTTTAGTTCAGTCTCCAGCAGCAACTTTTTTTCTTTATAGTATTCCAGATCTACTGTTTCATATTTCTCTTTTTTTTCTATTGGTGTACTATCTGATTTTTCTTTCTTTTTTATTGGCGTAATACCTGATTTTTCGTTGATTTTACTTTTGGGGTCAACACCGTCTTGTTTAGAATTTCTTTCTTCTTTATATGCTATATCCGATTTTTTTATTGCTTTGATAAGATTCTTTGGAATTCCCACAACTCCCCCGTAGTGGTAGAACTTTATCTGCCGCCCCTCCTCCCAATTGTGGTTAGTTACAAATGTAGAGCCATTTTTTAATTCAATAAGATAAGAGGAAAAGCAAATAGATGGACATATGAAAAATACAATGGTTATTATTACCGTGATATAATTTTTCATAAAATTCACATCTTGCGCCCTGCGGTTGCAATAAACTCGACACTTGAAGAATTCAGATAACATTTAATTCACCTTGTAAAATTATGCTATCAAAGCTTTCTTATTCTTGATTGACACACAAGCCTTGTTACATTATTTTGAAATCAAGCGCAAGATTTTATAATCGGAACTTGCAAGTTCTCAAGTTGAAGTGAACCCTGAACCGTTACTAATAAGAGGAAACTACATGGAACCTATATATTTTGTAGTAATAATCAGTTTTGTCTCAGGATCTTTGGGGTATATAATATTACAATTTTGGATACGTCCAATTTTAGGATACCGGAAGATAAAAAATAAAGTAGCGTTAAGCATTAAATATTATTATAAATTTAAAAACGATGAAGATGTCGGTAAAAAAATAAAGTCGCAGATGAAAGCATGGGCTAAAGCAAACAGACAAAATTCCGTTGAGCTTTCTGAGAACTATAATGAAAAATTGCCAAATTGGTATAAAATGCTTTTAGACAGCAGGGGTGAATCTCCGCTTGATGCATCTAACCACCTGATAACGCTATCTAATACCAGCGATTATGATCATATTGAAAAGCATATGAAAGAAATAAAAAGTTATTTGAAAATCAAATAACTTTTTTTAGATAGACCTCGTTAAGTAGTTAAATATTTTTCTGCTCAACTATTTGAGGATAAGGAACATGGGTGTGTTGTCAGGAGGGGAGTGCCTCTTATTACTAAAGATACTGTATACTCGCTTTAATTAGGCCGATTTTTATCGCCTATAGAAATAGCGCCCTGTCTTTCACAGAAAGGGCGCTATAAATTTGCTTTACTATATCCTAAGTTGAGCGATTTTTTGCTCGGCATGCACCAATTTCTTAATCCGCTTCCTTGTAAGCAAACACCGTACTTCTTCTGTAATAATTTTAATTTTTACTCGTCTTCCTTTGGTTTCAGGTGCTCAGGAATCTCCATTGCCTCAATCAAAAGCTCGCTGAAAAATTTGACATGCATTCCAAGCTTATATCCGTCAACAATATCCTCAACACCACTGTGGCAGTTATGACAGGGTGTTACAATGGTATGAGCGCCGGTTCTTTTAAAATTTTCCGACTGTATTTTAGCTGACTGGACCCGAATTTTTTTCCATGGCGGACCGCAGTTAATAGTATCACCGCCTGCATTGCAGCAAAAGGCATGTCTGTCATTTGGGATAAGATCTACAAAATCTTCGCACACTGCACTCATAATATATCGCAGTTTTGAACCCAAGCCCGCGTTTCTTACAATATTGCACGGGTACTGCGCAGTAACCGGTCCTTCGACTTTTTTTGCTATTTTGATTCTGCCGCTTTTGATCAGATCATAATAAAATGCTACTGCATGAACAATCGGTATGGGCGGACTCATCCAGCCCAGCCAGGTTGGGCCGTCATATTCTCCCCCCCTGAATGCATGACCGCATTCACCCATGACGATCTTTTTTACCTTAAGCCTTTGAGCTGTTTCATGATGAAGCCTTTCCACCCTGGCCATGACCTCAAAGTCCCCTGAATACATAGCCATGTTGCTGTTGTCCCAGCCGGCAGTTGCAGGCATTGTCCAGTCAAGCTCTGCAACCTTCATGATTACCGTGATATTGCCAAGGAGCTGGGCCAAAAACTTCGGCTCAGGCCCAATAACTGAATACATTATCTCAGCGCCTTCTTTTTCAAGTGGCAAACGAGCGCTTGGCACATATCCCTGTGCTTCTTCTTCCTGCCACTGGAGTGTGTCTATCCATTCATCCGGTTTTACCCACATCTGGTTCATTGTGGCAGCATGGCTGTTAACAGTATCCTGCAGGTAAAGAGGCACCATTTCCAGCTTTGCGCATATCCTGCGAACAACAAGCATCATGTACGCAATATCAATTCCAAACGGACAATACATGCCGCAGCGCCGGCAGACATTACATTCGGTATGAGCAATTTGAGAGCATCTTTTGATAAATGCCGCGTCAACCTTTCCTTTTTTTTCCAGCATTACCCAGATGGTATCTTTTACCTTTGTAACCGGAGCAAAACTGACATCCCTGTCATTAGAAAGATACCAGTGACATGCCTCTGCACATAATCCGCAGTGAATACATGTATTAACGTAAGTTTGCAAACGCACGCCGGTTTCTTTATCTATAACTTCATTGATAACTTTTTCTATTTGTTC
>JAJSZP010000025.1 GCA_030262775.1 Deltaproteobacteria bacterium
AACGTATCCGTTTAGAAGAGACCTTTAGAAACAAGATTGATTCAGAATATTGTTCTGAAGCTTTCAAACATGTGAGGCAATTTGAAGAAAAATATTGGGAAGCTGATTTAGCGATAGACGATGAGTTGGATGATGTAACTGAACTTTATGGAATAAACTTTGATTACATTCTTTGATGTCCTGAGTAATAATAAACTATTTGGGAATATGGAATAAGTTAAAAATTAAAACAACTCCAACTTTTTGTTTTCACACAGATAATGCGCCTTCTGAAATCAGTTTGAGCTTACAAAATGAGTATACCCCAAAGTCCTAAACCTGCTAAACTTGTTGCAGGGCTTTTTATGAAGGAAAAGAGCCTTATTGTTCCGATTGTAACGGAACTTGTTGAAAAAATTGGCTCTATTGACATGGTTAGTCAGTGGTTGCCCTTTAACTATACCAGCTATTACGAACCTGAAATGGGTTCTCCACTTTTCAGACGAGTTCTTGCATTTAAATCTCTCGTTGAACAGAGTTCTCTGCCGGAAATAAAGATCATTACAAACAAAATCGAAAAAAAATATTCAAAAACCTGCAAACGTCTGGTCAACATTGATCCAGGTTATATGCTTCACGAACGTTTTGTTCTAGCAACGGGCAAAAACTATACACACAGAATTTATATCGGCATGGGTATCTATGCCGATCTTACTCTAATCTATCAAAAAGGATCATTTAGAAAATTATCATGGACATACCCTGACTATACTGAAAAAAACATGCTTAGTTATCTTGAAATGGTACGAAATAAATATGCTGTTGATTTAAAAATGCAAACTGCGAATCAAAACCATACTAATGCCCTTCAGGCGAGCTGTTAGCTTATAAGCTTAACCCCAAGCCTATGCGTGGTGTATCATGCTTCTAACTTACTAATAAAAAATGATGAAAAATGGAAATAAAAAATGATGAAAAGCATGACTGCATATTCTAGTTCGGAAAGCACAAAAGAACAATTAACTGTTTCCGTAGAAATTCGTTCCTATAACAGCAGATATCTTGATATTTCTCTGCGAGTACCTCATAACTATCTCTGCCTGGAAAATAAAATTAAAAGTATAATTTCTGATAATGTATCACGAGGCCGTATAGAAATTAAACTACAGATAACAGATGATTCCGAAAACGCGTATGGTTTTGATATAGATGAACCTAAAGCCTTGGCATACATTAATGTACTCTCCAAACTTAAAAACAAGTTCAATATAAACGCCGACATCTCCCTGGATCTTTTGATGAACACAGGCGGAGTTATTAAACCTGTTGAAATCAGCAAAGATATGGACATTTGTTGGGATAGTATAGAAACCTGCTTAAGCTCAGCTCTTGATGACCTTAATGCTATGAGGAAAAAGGAAGGAGATTTCATCGCTAAGGATTTTACCAATCGACTTGATTTTATTGAAAAAAGTATTGGTCAAATAAAAAAGGACTCCGGAAACTTATTCTCTCATTATCAGGAACAACTGGAGGAACGTATTAATACATTAACAAAAGGCATGATTGATATTGACCCTGCAAGGATCGCACAGGAAGTGGCTTTTTTTGCAGATAAAAGCGACATCTCTGAAGAAATACTAAGGGTTGAAAGTCATATAAAAGAATTCAGGGCTATTATGGCCTCTGAGGAATCCGCTGGAAGAAAGTTAAATTTTCTACTTCAGGAATTCAGCAGAGAATTTAATACAATGGGGGCAAAGGCAGGAAATTCAAATGTGTCACATACAATTGTAACCGTTAAATCTGAGCTTGAAAAAATACGGGAACAAGTACAAAATATTGAGTAGCAAAAAGGGGAGGAAACATGAAACAGAAGTTGTTGAATATTGGTTTTGGAAGTACTGTAGTTGCTGACCGAATTGTAGCTATTGTACAGCCCAATTCTGCTCCAATGAAGCGCCTTAGAAATGAAGCAAAAGATAATAAACGTCTTGTAGACGCAACCCAGGGGCGTAAAACCCGTTCTATGATTATCATGGACAGTAATCATGTTGTCCTTTCAGCCATACAGGCAGAAACAATATCACAGCGTTACATTATCCTTAAGGATTCAGACCTAAGTTGTCATGAATGATCAGGAAATTAGCCGATCTTTTTCAAACCATAAAGAAAAGATTCGCTGTAATGGCAATCTTTTTATCATATCAGCACCATCAGGAGCTGGTAAAACAACCCTTTGCAGAGCCGTTCTTGACGACCCGATTCCGGATATGCTTTATTCGGTATCATACACAACTAGAAAGCCCAGGAAGGGAGAACAGAATGGAATTGACTATTACTTCATAACAGAAAATGATTTTAAAAACAGAATAAAAAACGGCCAGTGGGCAGAATGGGCAGAAGTTTATGGTAATTATTACGGCACGTCATCAGAATTTATTGATAAGGTTTTAGCCTCTGGGCGTGACATACTCCTTGACATTGATTTTCAGGGCACATTACAGATTTTTGATCAATACCATGACAGTATATCTATCTTTATCATGCCGCCCTCATTAGATATCCTTAAATTACGCCTCGAATCAAGAGGGACTGACAGCAAACAGATCATCTCAAGGCGTATTGATGCCGCAGAAAAAGAGATGAAAAACAAGAATTTTTACCGCTATGTAATTATTAATGACAAATTATCAGTTGCTATAGATGATCTAATATCTATTATAGAGAAATACCGTACTGGCCGGAATACAGATATCGTCAAATAGTTGAGTGGGGCAATTGTTAAATAGTTTCCGTTCTGGTGCTACTTAGCGAAGTATAAAGTTAACAATTTGAAAACAGAAATACTATATGGTTTCCATCCTGTTTTTGAAGCTCTCAAGGCTGGCAGGAGAATTTTTTTTGAGATATACATTGCAAAAAACAAAACACCAAAGCCATTTGAAAAATTGCTCGCAATATCTGAGTTCAGAAAGATATCTGTTAAAAAGATAGAGTCATCTCAACTGAAATATTTAACCAAAACTGATTTGCATCAGGGAATTGGAGCAAAGGTAAGTCCATATCCATTTGTTGAACTCAACGATATTGTTGATAGGCCACAACTTTCTGATATCAAACAGTTATTCTTATTGTTAGACAATGTGGTAGATCCGCATAACCTTGGCGCTATAATCAGAACAGCTCTTTGTGCCGGAGTTGACGGAGTAATAATTACAAAAGACAGATCCGCCTTGCCCACACCGGCTGTCTCCAAAGTATCTGCCGGAGCGCTTGAGCATGTTAATGTGGTATGTGTAATAAATATTGTAACTACAATAAAGTTATTGAAAAATAAAGGGTTGTGGATTTTCGGAATGGACAAAAATGCAGATAACGACGTTTTTTCCTGTGATTTTTCAGGCTCACTTGGCATTGTTATCGGCGGAGAAAGTAAAGGCATACGCAGCCTTGTCAAAAAACAATGTGATATTTTGATTTCAATACCCCAGATAGAAAAAATAAATTCCCTGAACGCCTCTGTTGCAGCAGCAGTTGTAATGTATGAAACTTTTAGACAGCGAAACTTGATATAGAGGGCCTAAAATGCCTAAAGCCTACCCTGGTGCGACTCGTTCATATATATTGGCATATACCTCGAAAGGCCACAAATAACGATTTTTCGCTGGCTATAAACATCAACAGCAGCGTTGCTCAGACTTGCCTAAAGTGGACCCCAAGTCAAGGACAATTTTTTATAGTTATATGCTGTGTGGAACCTTAGAGCCTTGAATTTCAAAAAACTGCGCTACAGGAATTGTTATTTCTTTTTTTACTTTCTTTCCATGTAAATAAATCGTATTAAATTCCTTTTCAAATGGCTTCAGGTCTGTAAAGTGGATGCAAAAGAAATACTGGACGAATGGATCAAAAAAGCCAGAAGTACCAGCATTACGATACTGAAAAAATTTGCAAATACCTTGGCCAGTCATGCTTTTGGCATTCTTAACCACTATGATTATCCGATTTCAACTGGACCTTTGGAGGGAACAAACAATAAAATCAAAACTCTCCAAAGGCAGGCCTATGGATTCCGAGATGCTGAATTCTTTAAAATTAAAATATATGGTCTTTATGAAACCAAGTACGCTTTAGTTGGATGAACCACTTTTTCTCATGATCCCCCTTATTATTTTTATTTTGCAAATGTTGTATCACTTGGTATGTAACTTAACAACTGGTTCGAATTATGGGGTCCATTATAATTCCTTGTTCGATATTAAATCAGAGCGTAAAGAGGCCGAACTTAATGGATTTGAAAAAGATAAGATAAACCGTTTAAGCAAAAGATGGTTAAAACTTTCATACAAACGAAAAGCGTCATTTCAATTGAAAAGGGTTTCGGGGAATAATTTCATAGTGATTTGAGAGCTATCTCGCTATCATAGCTCTCATCATATCACCGGCATTTTCAGCATGATCTGCAATAGAGCCAATTATTTCAGCTAACGTTATCATATGAAATATTGTAACAGGATCAATATCCATATTAAGTATCTTCTTTTTTATCATTGCTTCAACTTTATCTGCTTCATGCTCCTGTTGGCGAAGATTTCGGATAATATCCTTAACAAGAGTTCTTTGTTTTTCTGAAAAACTTTTAAAATACTTTCTCGCCTCTAATACCATAGTGCTCAATTCTTCGATCGGATCAATATTTGCATCTACAAGAAGGAAAAACTCCTTCTGAAGTTTATCCGGAATGCCTGGTTCGCTTCTATATGATAACCAGTTCAGAGCATCCTCCACTGCATCAAGAACACTATCTTGTTCTCTCAGGTATCTAAATAACTGGAACTTATCTACCGGCATCAAGGTGCCCTTCGGCAGATGCCCTCTGATACTTCGTTTAATGGTATCTGCCTCACTTTCCATTCTAATAACATCCTGCCTGAATTCTTCAAAAGTTCTGCATTTCTCAGAAATATGGCATTCTATAGCCTGTTGAAAAGCCCATGCACATTCTTTTACCTTTTCCGCATGTTCCTGTAATTCATCAAATGGAGATGCAATAAACATAGACATAAATGGTATACGCATAACTCTATCCCTTATACAAATATGAGTTGAAGTATTTTAAAAATAGCCATACTGGTAAGAGCTGCAGCAGGTACCGTTAAAATCCAGTACAACATAATTTTAAATATTATACGAAAATTAACCGCTTCAATACCTCTCGCAAGCCCAACACCAAGCACCCCGCCTACTGTTGCATGAGTCGTAGAAACAGGAAGTCCCATTTTTGAAGCAACCAGCACTGTAGTTGCAGCAGCAAAATCAATAGCAAAACCCCGGGTATTAGTTAACGTGGTGATCTTCGAACCTATTGTATCCATTACACGATGACCGGCCATTCCTATGCCGCAGGCTATGCCTATCCCGCCAAAAAAAAGGAGAAAAAAAGGTACAGGCACGGTGGCTCCAACATTTCCTGTTTTTACAATAAAATATATTACTGCAAGAGGCCCTATTGCATTGGCCACATCATTTGCGCCCTGCGCCAAAGCAACATAGCAGGATGTTCCGATCTGAATACGTTTAAAAATAGTTTCCGCAGTACTTGTCGATTTTTTCTTAATAAAACGGGACAAGAGGTTTTTACATATTATACCAAAAATAATTGACAGAATTAGTGAAACAGCTAATGCGGCCGGAGTTTCAATGGAAAGCTTTTTGCCAAGAGGGGTCTTAAAAAGAAACGATAAAATAATGACAAAAAAAGTTATACCAACAAAATAAGGTGATAACTTAAGTGCTTTGCTAAATTGATTCTTCTTGGAAATTATTAGTCTGACAATAATCTTAAATATTATAAAGGCAATAATAATGCTGAAAAAAGGAGAAATTACCCAGCTTATTACAACTGCTAATAGTTTGCCCCATTGAATTACTGAAAAACCACCTGCCATTATTCCAAAACCAATCATAGCTCCGACAATCGAATGGGTTGTTGAAACAGGAAGGGACTTCCAGGTAGCGAAACTGACCCACAAAGCTGCGGCAAGCAAAGCTGAAAGGGCTCCAATCAAAGCCACCTGAGGATCTGCAAGAATTTCGGCTGAAACAATACCTTTGCGAATCGTATTTGTAACATGCGATCCAATAAATATCGCACCAAGAACATTCAATATACCGGCGATAAATACTGCCTGGCGTATTGTTATAGCCTTGGCCCCCACAGCAGAAGCCATAGAGTTGGCCACATCATTTGCGCCTATATTCCAGGCCATGTAGAAACCAAAGATATAGCCAACAATGAGGATACAATAATTTAAAGTCATATAAACTCATATCATAGTTTAAGGCTGCAAACACTCAAATATTTCAAAGCGAAACATATCATTACCTGAAGGTCAAATCAATTTAAAAAATGCTTTTATGGGGTTTTTGTTAATTTTTAAGTTTTTCAGATAGTTACTATAGTTGATAATTTGCGCGAAAAAGGTTATACTTGATCAATTTTATTGATATTGAGAACTTAAAGAAAAACAAGCTATCTACAGTTTAATCTCAAGATTCGACGGATTTAAAAAACTTGAGATCGAACAAATTTGACCCAAATCTATGCGCCTAATTGGGAAAGTTATTTCGTTAACATTCCTTAGCTGTAATATAAGATGACTATCCGGCAGTACATATTCGATCTAAAGGGAAAGATCGCAATATCATTATGTTGTCAGTTTTGGATATGCTTTCCTTTAAATATCAAAAATATATTTTCTTTGAATCTAATTCTTATACTCATTATATTCTTTAATAAAAAGGGGGTTGCAAAAACTCGCAACATAAGCAACAAAGTTTGAATTGTGAATTAATGTTTGACAAATGAATTGCCCCGCAGCAAGCTTAGGGGCGATTAAACCCTAAAAAGATATTAAACTACTATTTTTTTAGCAAGATCAGCATGTGCATTGAGTATCAGGAGGGATAGCCATGTCCGACACGCTGTACAACGTCATCTACAGGGGAAAAGTCCTTAAAGATTTCGACGTCGAGACTGCTAAACGGAACCTCATCAAAATGTTTTCGCTCAGCGAAAAAAAGGCGGAAAAAGTTCTGATGAGTCGCCGGGTAGTGCTGAAAAAAAACGTGGACGAGTCCACAGCCAAAAAATACGGTATAGCCTTGAAAAAGGCTGGGCTGGATGTAGCCCTGACAAAGAACCCACCCAGGGTTGTGTCCCAGGAGGCGACGACTGCCCCTGGTTTAAAAAAGGTGGCGTCCTATAATGAAAAACGGAAAGATGCCTCACCGCCACCCGAAAATCTGATAGAAAGAAAAGCCGGCGTTCCGGCATCCACGGTCGTCATTAAACGATCGTCCAGGATTCCTTTCGAATTCCATGGCACAGGATCAGAGTACTTCAAAATCTGGATCGTAAATATCATTCTATCCATCGTTACCCTGGGGATTTACTCTCCCTGGGCCAAGGTTCGACGAAAGCAGTACTTCTACGGCAATACCCACCTTAAAGAAGCCAGCTTCGAATATCTTGCTGATCCTGTAAAAATACTCAAGGGCCGTGCCATAGTTGTCGGCCTTTTTATAGTTCATTCAATTCTATCCAATCTGGTCCCAATTATCGGGGGCATTATAGGCCTGGCAATTCTATTTATCCTTCCCTGGCTGGTGGTACGTTCCCTGGCTTTCAATGCCGGTAACAGCGCCATAAGAAACATCCGGTTCGGTTTTGACGGAAACGTGGGGGAAGCCGCCAAGGTATATGTCTTGTGGCCAATATTGGCTGCGTTCACCATGGGGATTCTTTTCCCGTACGTCTATTTTCGCCAGAAAAAGTTTGTTGTTGAAAACAGCAGCTACGGTACCACGGGATTTACATTTACCGCCACGGCAGGGGAATACTACAGGCTCGTTTCTATCGCCCTCATCCCAATTGTCATCAGCATTGTCATCGGCATCGTATTTGTTGTGGCATGTAGCTACTTTTTCCCGCCCGCTGCCTCTCTGGTGGGACTGGTCCTGTACATCTATCTCTTCGCTTTTTTCTCGGTCAAAACGACAAACCTCTTTTATAACTCCAGCCGGCTCGCCTTTCATCGGCTGGAATCGACCCAAAAGATCAAAGAATACATCGTCATTGTTGCAACCAATTCAGTTGCCATAGCATTAACGCTGGGTCTGTTTTATCCCTGGGCAAAGGTGCGAACGTTGCGTTACAAACTTGAGCATCTCACTATGGTTGCATCGGGCAATCTTGACAGCTTCATCGCCAAAGAGCAGAAACAGGTCAGCGCTGTGGGTGAAGAGATGAGTGACTTTCTTGATTTCGATTTTGGCCTATGATCTCTATAACGGGTAAGTGGTACGACAGCAGAACTTCAGCTCAGATTGACGCCATATGCCGTATCTACGACAATGGCGCCATCCGGGTCGAGCGGCTGGAGGATGGCGAATCCCTTGTGTTGCTGTCATGGGACGACATCAAGGCTTCCCCTCGATTGGCCGATACTCCCCGACGCCTCTACTTTCCCTCCGGAGAAAAATTCGAAACCAAAGACAACGACGCTGTAGACCGGGTGATGAACAGGTTTAAGTGCCGATCCTGGCTGAAAATCGTTTACCAGATGGAGAGCCGCAAACGCTACGTCGTGATCGCTCTGGCAAGCCTGCTACTTTTCATGTGGGGAAGCATGAAATACGGTGTGCCGGCAGCCGCCAGGCTGATCGCCTTTCGGCTTCCCCCCTCTATTCACGGCATAGCCGGCCGGCATGCGCTTGATATTCTGGACCGAACCGTGTTCAGTCCCTCAGAGCTGGATGAGGTCACCCGGACCCGCCTGATGGACCACTTTAGGCCGGTTGTGGAGGAGCACCCGGACAACGAGCTGAAAATCATGTTTCGAAAGGGCGGCCGCATAGGTCCCAACGCCTTTGCCCTTCCTGGCGGGACAATTATCTTCTCGGACGAAATGGTGCGATTGGCCAAACATGATAATGAACTGCTGGCCGTGCTGAGCCATGAGATCGGTCATATCGTTCACCGTCACGCCATGCGCAGGGTGATCCAGGACTCACTTTTGGGCTTTGCCCTACTGGCAATCACCGGCGACGTTTCCGGCTCATCAGAGCTGTTTCTGGGGCTGCCGGTCTTACTTACAGAGCTGGCTTATTCCAGGCAATTTGAGCGCGAGGCAGACAGTTATGCCATTGACTGTCTCCGTTCCAGCGGAACATCGCCCATCCATTTTGCAAGGCTCATGCGCCGTATTGATCAGAAAATGGCGTCCAAATCCAAAGGGTCCGATGGGAAATGGCTGAACTACCTGTCAACCCATCCCATGACCGAAGAGCGCATCCTGAATTTCGAACAGTAAAAGCTTTTATCCCCAAAGAGAATCATGAAGACCTGATTTACGCTCAATTACCCTGGATATCGAAGTTCTTAAGACTTCTTCTTTACCAAATATTGTTACACTATGACTGGCCCTTGTAATAGCTGTATAAATAAGTTCTCTTGAAAGTACGGAATAATCTTTATCCGGCAAAACAAGATGAACGTTTTCAAACTCAGATCCCTGGCTTTTGTGAACAGTCATCGCATAAACCGTTTCATGCCGGGGCAATCTGTAAGGCAAAAAATGTCTCAATTCTCCGGAAGTTCCAGGAAAGAATACATGCATATCATTGCTGTCAGAGTCTGGAACTGACATTGTTATGCCGATATCTCCGTTAAAAAGACCGAGCTTATAGTCGTTGCTGGTTATGAGAACCGGTCTGCCTCTATACCATAAATTTTCAGTCTGTATCAGATTTTCACGGCTCAATATCTGTTCGATAATTGCATTTACTGCATAGACCCCGAATTGCCCTATTTTTACAGCGCACAATATTTTAAATTGATTAAAAAGTTCAAGCGCAATGCCGGGATCATCGGTTTTGAGATACTCTGAATAAAATCCAACGACTTTATCCGCAAGAATTCGTTTGAAATTATCGGCCGACAGTATTTCTTCTAATATTATACTTTTGTCATCTTCATTTTTCAGCAAAATTAAAGCGTTGTCAATATCACCGAGCTTAACAGCCTGGCTTAATCCGCCGATTCCGCTGCCATCAGCAAATCTATAGTTTTTTTTCAAAAGAACAATGCAGTCATGTAAAACATTTATGTCCTTATATTCTTTGATAGAATCCGTAAAATTTTCATCTGTAAATTCTTCAACTTTATTAATAAAATTTGCCGTAAATCCGCGAACATGGCTGCTGCCGCAAATGTCGCCAAGTACTGAACCTGGATCCACCGATGCCAGTTGATTGCTGTCTCCTATTAGTATGAGCCTTGCATCAACCGGGACTGCCTGTATGAGTTTTGACATTAAAGGCAGGTCAACCATTGAGGCTTCATCTACCACAACGATATCAGCAGAAAGGGGGGTTTCAGCATTATGACGAAAAAAAGGAGATCCAATAATAGTCTTCAGCATCCTGTGAATTGTAAAAGTTTCCTCTGGTATAGCTGCTTTGATATAATCTTTGCAATCCAGCTTTTTTTTAATGTTTTCGATGGACTCGCTTAACCTTGCCGCAGCTTTTCCTGTTGGAGCAGCAAGAAAAATTCCAGGGTTTTCTTCCTCATCTGCCTGCTCTAATAAAAGCGCCAGGATCTTTGCAACAGTTGTAGTTTTGCCTGTTCCCGGTCCACCGGAAATAACGCAGAATTTCTTAAAAACTGAAGTTATGGCGGCAACCTTTTGCCAGTTAATATCGCTATCTATTGTTTCAGGGAACAGCCTTTTTATGCTGTCTTTTATAAGCGATAAATTCAAGCCGCTAATATCTTTTTTGGTGCGTTCCTTTATAGAATCAAAAAGTTTTTTTTCATACTCCCAGTAGCGATAAAGATAAAGCCTGTTTTCCTCATCAAGTATAAGAGGGCAAAGATCTTCCGGTCTTCCGACAATCCTGCTTGATATCAAATTGTCCTTCCATGCAGAAAGCCCCGGACATATAACCGCATCCATTCCGTCATCTTTTTCAAGCAGCATTTTCCCTGCAAATGATGCAAGGTCAAGACACACATCTCCTTTGCCTGTAACATTGCTTACAAGAGCTGCCCCAAGAAATACTTCCTGATATTTGCTGTCCGCAAGGTTCGCCATAAACCCCGCGAAATGGACGTCTATATCAGTTAGTATGCCGGCTTGATGTAATCTTACTAAGTTATTTTTATTCATGAGTAACAGTTCAGCTATTTTTTTGACAGGATAAACAGGATTGACATGATAATTTTTTTCATCCTCATAGTAAACTGTAATAGGTTTTTGTGATTCTGTATCCAGAGCTGATTTATGCAGTTCTATGAGTAAGCATTTTTTATATACACTTTCAAAAAAACCAAATCCCATTTTATTATAAACACGATTTGTTGAACCCACAGCGAACAACAACAGGTTATGGGAAATAGCGATAGATATCTTTTCTGTGCAATGCTCTTTCCAAAATCACCGTGTCATTTTCCATTTTGAGGCCAATTCTATATGAACCAAAACGAACCTTGTAATATGAGCGATATCCTTTTATTTGTTCTACGATCCCAATTTCAAATATTGAATTCGCTTTGGGGAGTTCCTCAAATACGAAATCCTCCATTCTTGATCTTGTCCCTGAAGGAATCTTTGAAAGCTCTTTCAAGAAGCTTTTTCGATAATCTATCTTCATTGCGCCTTTTCCAATTGATCATAATATGCTTTTGCCTCATTCACGCCTAATATTTTTTTACCTTTATTTTCTTTCATCAAATGAACCAAAGCATAGTTTTCTAAGACTTCTTCTAATCTCTCAAAAGTCTCAATGGGAATCTGAACTGCTATTTTTTTGTTTTGCTCATCAACAATATACTGCTTATTGATTGTTTCCATTATTCAATTCCTTATAGTTATACCTCGAAAGGCCACAAATAACGATTTTTCGCTGGACATGAACATCAATAGCAACGTTGCTCAGGCTTGCAATAGCCCGCCATTCCATCAACTTTTGTGATTTGAGATCGAACAAATTTGACCCAAATCTATGCACCTGCTTTGGGAAGTTATTTCGTTCCTTTGCGAAGACGTCAAAAAAATAATATTTAGAAATCAGGTATAAGCGCCCTCCCAAGCTTCTCAATAAATCTGCTTTTCGGCACATCATTAAAAATACCAAATTCCGGCCCTGAATTGCTGTCCACCCCTCTTATAAATATATAAAATACACCGCCGAAATCATTTTCATAGCTGTATTTTGGCATTCGCCATCTTAAGTACTGATGAAGAGCAAGCGTATATATATAATACTGCAGATTATAATAATTAGACTTTATGGTTTCTCTTAATAAATCCCGTGCATAGTCTTTAATGCCGGTACCCAGAAAATTTGATTTCCAGTCAACAATATAAAATCTGCCGTTATGCTGGAATATCGTATCAATATACCCTTTCATGAAGCCTTCTGAAGGCGAAAAATAAAGTTTTTCTATCTGGCTTGAAAAGCCGGAGGTTATATCAATACCGGAATTATCGCTGAAAACTTTTTTCAGTTTTTGTGGAGTAATATAATTTAAAGGGAAATAAAATTCCATTTCATTTATTCTTTTATCGCATTTAACAGAAGAGAGAATAACTTCTTTACCTTTACTTTTAAGAGACACTGAAAGAACATTTTTTATCATATTACAGACAGTCTCCAGCCATGACTGTTCAAAGCTGTATTCTTTTAATTTGTCTTTTATCAGTTTTTTTTGATGCCCCGGATCTTTTGATGCAAAATCAAGATGTTCAAAAATATCATGAAAAAATATGCCTGCCCTTGCCCCTTTTGGAAAAGAAAATATATCTTCCCTTCCGGACAGTTTTTCCTGAATAAAACTTCCTGCATGAATGCCAATATCCACTCTGGCTGAATCACGGTCAGGAAGTTCTTCAAACGCAAACTTGCCTGATGTAAGCGATGAAAAACTTGAAATCCCAAATACTGTATCTATTTTTCCTGAAAATTTCCGGCAAAAAAGGCAACCACAAGGGATTGCCCCTACGATATCATTTAATTGATGCTTTATATTACCATTATTAAAAGGCATGATATCAAGCTCAATGCTTCCATCTGACTTGCCTGCAAGTTCCTTTAAATCGCTTAAAATTTCATGATTTGTTTTGGATATAAATTGCTCTTTCAAAGACCCGACAATGTCATCTTGATAATCAAATTTTTCGTCAAAGTTCTTGTAATGAAAAAGATAAGCCAGAGCAGATGTTCCAGCATTTTTTATGTTGCCCCATGCAAGATAGCATCTGGTTTTTGCTCTTGTTAAAGCAACATAAAGCAGTCTTAAATTCTCCGCCAGAAGTTCATTTTGAGCAAGGATGATATTGGCGTTATCTCTATTATAGTCAAGATCAAATGTCGGCGTTCTGTTTTTATCTTTATCATGAAAGATAAACTCCTTGCCTTTTGGCAGCAGGGATCCACCCCACACAAAAGGACAAAAAACAATTCGGTATTCAAGACCTTTGCATTTATGAATAGTCACAATTTTTACAGCATCTTCATCGCTTTCAAGGCGAAGCTGATATTCTTCCACCCTGTTTGAAGAAGAACTTATCTGTTCGGAAAGCCATTTTAAAAGACCAGTCATTCCCAGTTTTTTCTCAGCAGCTTCCCCATGAAGTATTTCCGCCAGATGCAGAACATTTGTAAGCCGTCTCTGCCCATCCACAAATGAGAGAAGGCGAATTCTGGCCTTTTCCTTTACCATAAACAAGCGAAACATCCCGATAAAACCAAATCTATTCCATTGCTGACAGTATTCATCGAACTTGCCTATCTGTTTCTCCCACCATAAAATATCAATCTTTTCCGGATCAAGTTTTTCAGCGTGAACACCCATAATATCCGTGACCAGAGCGGCTCTAAGCAATCTGTCATTTCCAGGCTGTGAAATAGATAAGAGAATTCTTTCTATCTCCATGGCTTCCTGTGACTCAAAAATGCTCTCATTACTATAAAGGACAGAATGTATCCTTCTTGCAGAAAGACTTTCTTTTATTATCCGTGCCTGTTCATTTGTTCGTACAAGCACGGCAATATCGCCTTGTCTAAAACAATCGTGTTCACAGCCATGACCGGATGACAAAAGCCGCACAATCTCGCCTGTGACAGCCTTGGCAATCATGAGCGCAGCATCATTTCTGTCTATGGGTTTATTGTTATCAGAGCCCGCATACCACAATATTAATGGAGCAAAAGTGCTTTGCTTATCGGTTATGTCGGACTTTGCCGGCTTTACCTTTTCAAAAGGAATTGCATCAAATATAAAAGGTTTGTTTACACTGGAAAAAATGGTGTTTATCGCTTTTATAAGACGGGCTTCCGAGCGCCAGTTTTCAGTCAGCGTATATTTAAATTCAGCGCTTCCGGCAGCCTTCATGTATGAAAAAATATCAGCGCCTCTAAAGCTGTATATTGCCTGTTTGGAATCACCAATCATAAAAAGCATGCTGTTCTGTGGAGAAAAAATCCTTTTGAATATTTCATACTGAACCGGGTCTGTATCCTGAAATTCATCAACAAGCGCTGCTTTATATTTTTTTCTTATGACTTTCTCAAGTTCTTTTCCTCCTTTACTTTCAAGAGCCTCTTTAACCGTTATGAGAAGATCATTAAAAAATTGTATGTTCTCAACTCTTTTTCTTTCAGAAAGCTCAGACTTTGCAAACCTGAAGAACTCGACTTTTAAGAAAACAATATAGTTCTCCATCTCAGTTTCAAGTAAAGCGGCTTTTGAATAGAGCTCGTCGCATATATCAAAGAATTTGTGATCAGGAGGAGTGTGATTCTTTTTAACTGAATTTTTAAGTTTCGATGCTGTAAAATTTTCAAATCCTTTAAATAAAGGGAATCCAATGCCCTCAGGGTCAGTAAAACGATCCATATCCCCGAACATTGACATGATTTTCAGCTCTCTTTTAGTATAATTTGGATTTTGTTCATCAGGTTTCAGGGTTTTGTAAACATTGCCCTTAAGCGAAGGGTCTTTTAGCAGCTCTTCAACCTCTTTTTTTGAAACAGGCCATAAATCTTTAAGATTTTTAAGACAATCTCTGTAAGCGCCAAGGCTTTTTAAGGAAGGTTTTTTTAAATCAGGAATTATTTTTATTTCAGGGGATTTTATCTTTTCAAGTAAGTTTAAAAAATAAATAGGGCCCGACAGCTTCTTAATAGACCAGGCTATAAATTCCAGAGGGAAATCATAAAAATGTCTTCTCCAGAAATCATCTGCAACTTCCTGGTTCAATTTTAACTGATCAGATAACAGCTCTGTATCAAACAAACTTCCTGTTTCAAAAGCATTTTCCTGGAGTATTCTCTGGCAAAATCCGTGTATGCTAAAAATTGATGCTTTATCAAAATCTACAATAGCATTTTCAATCAACTGAATGCAGAAAGCCGGATCTTTGGCCTTTTTTACAATATGATCTATAAAGCCGTCGTTACTTGAGCCTTTTAAAAACGCCTCTTCTGTCTGAAGCAATATATTGCGAATCTTTTCCTTCAGCTCAGCGGTCGCAGCCTTTGTAAAGGTTACCACCAGTATCTGATCAACCAGCAGATCCTTTTCAAGGATCAGCCTTAAAAACAGCCCTGTAATCGCGTACGTCTTTCCAGTGCCGGCACTTGCTTCGATAAGGTTTATTCCTGAAAGAGGAGTATTTATTAGGTCAAAGTTCTTCAAATTTTCGAACTCCAAATTTCTAAAAAGCTGCCGGAACTTATTGAGAAGTTACGAAATGTCAATTATTTCTTTAAATGATGATAAAGTCTGTCTGCTCTGCATTTTTGTAAAAATTTTCTGCCAGCTTTTCAAGACTTACAAACAGGTTATGAGTTGCTCCGCTATCAGTCATAGTAGCTTTTCATAAAAATCATTGCCCTTGTCATCTATTATTAAAAACGCAGGGAAATCCCTGACGGTAATCAAAAAAACAGCCTCCATGCCAAGCTCAGGATACTCAATGGTTTCAATATCAGTTATACAGTCTTTGCCCAGCCTGGCCGCAGTTCCACCTATACAACCGAGATAAAATCCCCCGTGTTTTTTACATGATTCTGTCACATTTTTGGATCTGTTTCCTTTTGCAAGCATAATTAAAGAACCCCCATGCTCCTGAAAAAGCGGCACATAGAAATCCATACGACCCGATGTAGTAGGCCCAAATGAACCGGAAGCATAGCCTTCAGGGGTCTTTGCCGGGCCTGCATAATAAATAATATGTTGCTTGAAATATTCAGGAAGACCCTGACCTGTTTCAATTTGTTCCTTGATTTTTGCATGGGCTATATCTCTTGCAACAACAAGCTTGCCTGTAAGCAAAAGGCGCGTTGAAACAGGATATCCGTTTAAAATGCCGCGTATCTCATCCATTGATTTATTCAAATCAATATTAACCGCATTATGGTCTGTCCAGGTGGGCTTCGGTAAATATCTTTCCGGATCAGTCTCAAGTCTTTCCAGAAAAATTCCTCCTCTTGTAATTTTTGCCTTAATGTTTCTGTCAGCGCTGCAGCTAACGCCGAGACCAATCGGGCAGGATGCTCCATGACGCGGAAGACGTATCACCCTTATGTCATGGCAAAAATGTTTACCTCCGAATTGTGCGCCTGTTCCAAGTTTTCGTGATATTCCAAGCAACTCAGCCTCAAGTTCATGATCTCTGAATGCCCGACCTAATTCATTACCTGTGTAAGGAAGACTGTCAAGATATCCTGCTGAAGCAAGTTTCACTGTCTTCAGGTTCACTTCAGCAGAAGTTCCCCCCACTACAAAAACAAGATGATAAGGCGGACATGCTGAAGTGCCCAGCGACTTTATTTTGCTTTTCATAAAGGTTACAAGCTCACCCGGTTTTAAAACAGCTTTTGTTTTCTGATAAAGAAAGGTTTTATTGGCAGAGCCCCCTCCTTTTGCAATAAAAAGAAAATTATATTCATCTCCCTGTGTTGCATACAGCTCAATTTGTGCGGGAAGATTGCAACCTGTATTTTTTTCGTCATACATTGTTAAGGGAGCTAATTGTGAATAACGAAGATTATTTTTTGTATAAGCATTAAAAACACCCCTTGACAGAAACTCTTTATCGGAAAAGTTTGTCCAGACTTGCTGCCCCTTTTTACCTGTTATAATAGCTGTTCCTGTGTCCTGGCACATTGGGAATACGCCTTCGGCAGAGATAACCGCATTTTTCAGCATTTCAACCGCAACATATTTGTCATTATCGGAACTCTCCTTGTCATCAACAATATTTGCCAGCAGTTTAAGGTGCGACGGCCTCAGCAGAAAGGATATATCTCTAAAAGCCTGCTCGGCAAGAAGAGTAAGCCCCCCTGAGTCAATTTTTACTATATCCAGGCCTTCAAAGGATTTCGAAATAACATGCTCCTGAGTTAACAGGCGATATTGTGTATAATCATCTCCAATAGAAAACATATCCTGATATAAAAATTTTGCCATGTTCGTTGCTGGTTCCCATTAATTAGCCGCCACGTAGAACGGGCCTACCATCATTTCCTATTCTCCATTTCCCCACTCTTTACTCTCCGCTCTATGCTCTGCGTTCATTGCTTTGAGCTTCTACTCCAACGATTCTTCAATCTCGTCAAGAAATCTGCTTCGGAGGCTTGATTGTCCCTTTCGGTAGCTGGCATGACTTAAAAACAAATAGACTTCAGCCCTTGTCATCGCCACATACATAAGTCTGCGTTCCTCGTGAAGACCCATTTCTGAATCCATGGACCTCCAGTGAGGGAAAAGCTGTTCTTCACATGCAACCACAAAAACCACCCTGTATTCCAACCCCTTGGAAGCATGTATAGTTGACAGAATTACTCCGCTTTTTTTATCTTCTTCATCATCTTCTTTGTCCTCCTTAATTAGAGCGGCTTCTTCAAGATATTCTACAATTGTATCTTTCTGGGAAGCTGAATAAATCAGTTGGTCAATATTCTCCTCTCTTGAGGTATAATCCATTGAATTGGCTATGGAATAGTGCTTAATATAATCCATATAGTTAACTTTTGACAATATTTCGATGATTGCAGCATCAGGCTTTATATCCTTAATATCATCAAGCAACCCGATTACCTCACTGAGAGAATTATATATCTGGGGAGCCAGAAGCTTTTCTCTAAGAGCATTGCGCGCTGCATCCTGAAGGCTCATTTCCCCTGTTTTTATCTGAGCGATCTTATTGATAGCCGACGGGCCGATCCCACGTTTGGGAATATTTACAATTCGCTCAAAGGATGCATCATCTTTTTCAAAGACCGCTGCAGTAAGATAGCAGTTTATATCCATAATCTCTTTACGTTCAAAAAATCCCTTTCCACCTAACATTCGGTACGGAATTCCAAAAGATCTGAATGCCTTCTCAAAGGAAAGGGAACAGAATTTAGTCCGATATAAAACAGCTATTTTGTTAGAAGCAAGACCCATTTCGCGAAGGGATTTGATCTTTCCGGCAACCCAGTCAGCCTCTTCTTTTTCATTGAAAAAATCATAAAGCTCAACCAGTCCCCCATGCTTGTCGGAAAAACACTTTTTTTCCATCTTGTGGTCGTTATGTCCGATCAGATCATTTGCCGTCCGAACAATCTCATCCGCGGAACGATAGTTCTGTTCCAGCCTGAAAACCCTGGCATCTTTGTACTTTTCAGGAAACGACAGGAAATGATCCATATTGCTTCCTCTGAATGAATAGCCTGCCAGTCATCACCTACGCAAAAGAGGTTGCCGTTTCGAAGCAGCAGCCCTGTAAGATCCTCCTGAAGATTATTTGTATCCTGGTATTCATCCACAAGAATAAACTGAAAAAGTTTTCTGTACTGCTTGCGCACATTTTTGTGATCCCGAAGCAAATTGCGTGTCAAAAGCAAAATATTATCAAAATCAACCGCATTGTTTGATTTCAGTTCCTTTTCGTAAAGATTAAAAACATCAAGCAATCTGATACGAAAAGCGTAAATCTTTTGGTCAAGATAATCAAAAGGATCGCCGGAATTTTTTGCCCTGGAAAGCTGAGCTAAAACAGGTTGGACATATTTTTTGTCAAAATTTAATTTTCCGACAATAATATCCTTGAGTATCTTTTGCTGCTGGTATCCTGCGTAGATCTGTAGAGGAGTATTATATCCAAGCAGGAAGCAATGTTTTTTCAAGATTTTAAAACATGCGGAGTGAAATGTTCTAACCCAGGGGAAACGTTTCAAAGGCATTCCTGTCATGCGAACAAGACGTCTCTTCATCTCATCTGCCGCCTTATTGGTAAATGTGATCGCAAGAATGCGTTCAGGATCATAACCATTTGAAACAAGATAATCTATTTTGGAAGTTAATGTCCGTGTTTTACCTGAACCTGCACCGGCTACAACCAGAGCAGGAGTCCCGACATATTCTACAGCATCTCTTTGTTGATCTGACAGTTGCATTATATTCCTATTGGGTATTTTTTGAGAATGCTATGATGATAAATTTTAAGGAAGTTATTTCTGTTCGTGTCCTAAGGGTTCGCTAAGGTAGCGCCAGATGAATTTTTGTGGCTTTTTCAATCTTGCTCATCTCTTTCTTTCCTATTGTCCCGATTAATTTCACGATCCTGCTTTTGTCGAGAGTGCGGATTTGGTCTGTTTTAACCTTTGAGACCTTTGGAAGTTTTCCAGTTCCTTTGGGTAAAAGTACCTCAAAAGGATAGATATTCTGGAGATTCTTAGAAGTAACAGGCAAAATGGTTACCGTTGCAGAAAATTCGTTGTTTTTGTTATTGGATACAATAACGACCGGGCGGGTTTTTGAAATCTCTTTTTCCACAACCGGATCCAGGGCGACAAGATATATTTGCCCCCTCTTAATATTCATCCCATCCCTCCAGATCACCGGGCTCAAATTCCTTTGTTATGGCAAGGCTCTCTGCTTTCCTGGCCTTATAGCCTTTTTCCATGAGCCTCTGCATTTGCTCATTTTGAATTTTTTCAATCCGTTGTCTCAAGGTTTCAGTAATGAAACCACTCTTCTTTCTGGAGCCCACTAATTCGTTCAACTGGTGAGCCAGATCTGCCGGGAGGGTGATGTTTAACCGAACCATATCCATAATACACCTCCATAAGAACATTATTACGAACATTCATAATACATATTAATAAGTAACCGTCAAGAGAAAAAATACAAGGAATCGTAATAGCTCAGCTAATTTTAGACAGGATTGACATAATGGTTTTTCATCTTGTTATCATAAACATGGTAACATCCATTGCACGTCGACCTTACAGAGTTTTTGTTGAAAAAGGGATACACGAAAGGAAAAAACCGAATCCAGTTAGCGGGGGACAAAGTTCAAAGTTGCTTTTACAAGATTGTTAAAGTTTGCTGTGGCTACGCAGATACAGGTATCAGCAGCCCCATAATATACCTTGATTTCTCCTGTATCTTCTACTACAGCGCCGCATGCGAAAACCACGTTGCCGACATCTCCGATTCTTTCGTAATCCTCTCTTGGCGAGAGGACCGGCATGTTGCATCTGGCAACCACTTTGTGGGGCTGTTTAAGGTCCAGCAGAACAGTACCGATTCTGTATATGGGCCCGGATACAGTCATTTTTACATCATGATAGATTTCAAGCCACCCACACTCTGTTTTTATCGGCGGTACCGAGGCACCGATACGAAAGCTGTCCCACATGCCCGGCTTGTTTTGTTCCGCCTAAAAGTATTTTCCTTGTTAGGTTTCGTTAGGTTAAACGTCTTCCAAAACTACCTTCGTCGGAAATTGAAATGTACCATGATCGCACTGCTCGCATGTCGCTGTGATCCACACATCGTAAGTTCCTGGCTCTGCAGGCGCCATCACCGCTACCTTAATATCTTCGCACTCGCCCTGATAGAGATGAATACCTCTAATAATGAGATACTTGCTATTCCTTTTCCCGCGCCTGACTTCGTTCTCGCAAAGCTCTAAGTTACTGCCGTAGCTAGGACGTAGCATTTCGTGTTCGTTGATGCGGGCTTTGCGTACCACCACCCGATGTTTTTGAGTTTGAATCTAAGCGTGCTTGGCTTGCCAGCAACTAAATAATCAGTTGTTTTGCCCGAAAGTCCATAAAGGCTCACGTCAATACGAGGTAAAGCACCAAACACAAGAGCCTTCCACGAGATGAATCCAGAAAAAATTGCAACATAGATGGATACGACCAAAGCAAAGACGCTTACCGCAAGCCCAATCCGTTCTTGAGAGAGCCACTCTAAGTTCAGCGCGAGTAAAACAAGGACACCGACCATCACAGGTGACAAAAGGCCGAGTCCAGCTAAGGCAAATAATGTATAACGGTGGTGCTTATGCATTTTTTATTTCATTTAGCTTGCGGGTTTCGGGAAATCTCATCTAAAAGATCAGATTATTGAAACACTCTCTATCATAAGTCAATTACTTACCGGCTAAAGCCGGTAGTTTGTTAATAGCTTGAAAGTAATCAGTTTAGGCTAAAGCCACAAAGGTGTCCTTCGGACAACTATTTTAATTTAAAATATGCTAAAGACATTTTCACCTAAAGGTGAAGGTTTATACTCTGCCCCTTGGAAATAAATTCATCCTTACAAAACCAATAGTTATAGTAACAACAAGACACTTAACTGTGTTATCAGCAATATATGCTACGAAAATCAAGAATAAATGAGCCCACGGCGCGCTGCACCATATTACCACGGCCATAGCAAAATTGCAGGAAAAGGTCCACAATCCTGTCAAAACACTTGGTTGGTCGAAAATACCCTGCCAGCAGGATTATTTTTCTTCCTTCAAGGTTGAGTTTTTTCTTGGCATCAGGGATCGGGTCCATGTCTCGCGCGCCATGCGGAATAAGAAAAATCTTTGACTGATCCATATCAAAAGGCTATGTTCCCTTTAATTGTTGAAACTGTCCCAGCGAAATGCCAAGCAAAGACTCTATTGATATCTTTGGGTACTGTTCAAGTGAACGCCGCCATCCAAGATAATT
>JAJSZP010000026.1 GCA_030262775.1 Deltaproteobacteria bacterium
ATTATCATGGTAAGATACATGAGAGTGACGGCTATGATGCTCATTGGAAGCGGCGGAGCACCTTTTTTGTAAATCATGTGTCCAAGCCAGACGGCAATAGGGATCTGGAGCCAGACAGGAATTACAGCCTGTGGATACATGTTAAAAACGAGCGCTATGACAACTCCAAAAATAGCTACAACTATTAGGAGTTCTAAAAAAATGATGAGTAAAAAAAGAGTGCGCACTCTTTGATTGATAACGTCCGAGGCAATATCGCCGATACTTCTGCCTTGATTGCGCAGAGAAATTACCATAGCGCCAAAATCATGTACGGCTCCCATAAAGATTGAGCCTATAAGTATCCATATCAATGCAGGCACCCAGCCCCAGATAATAGCAATGGCGGGTCCCACAATCGGGCCTGTACCTGCAATGGAAGTAAAATGATGTCCAAACAGAATTTGTTTCTTGGAAGGAACAAAATCAACATTATCCTGAAATTCCCTGCTGGGGCATACGGCTTCAGAGTTCAGTTTGAAAATCTTTCGTCCCAGAAACTTACCGTAAGTGTGATAGGCAATTATATACAAAGCCGCCACGCCTGCGGCTAAAAAAAGTGAGTTCATAGACTATTCCATTATCCTTCCAATATTTTTTTTCTTACGCAAAAGCTAATCAGGATCTGGATATTCGATATAAGCTCTTTATGGAAAAAACAATGTCCTGAAATTGGCAACCATTTGATTTTTATGAAGAAGTTAAGGGATAAGCCTGCCCCAAAAAAAGAGCCCAAAATCAATATATTGGATATTTTTCTTATCTCTCAGGTTTTTTTTATTATATATTGCATATATTGAGTCAAACGCCCACAAAATATGGTATTGTTAACAGCGTTAAACCTTATATCGAATATCCAGATCAGGATGGAACAAGTTGATATCTTTATGTCAATCTGGCATGTTAACCTTCGTAATAGCCATCTTTAGACCAGATCTGTACCAGTATAGAGTCGCTGAAGATACAGATAAATACAAAAATAACAGCAGGCAGTGCAGCAATTCCCGCTGCAAAACAGCTTAACCTGTTGAAATTACTGCATTCTGTCTAAATAAGTTCACGAAACGAATGTCTAACATATTGATATTGTTTGTTTTTCGTAAGCAAATTTTTCTCCACGTTGTCATGATCTGGCGGCATATAAGCGGTATAAATATTTTTGAAATTTCATGGTAATATTAAAGAAGCCAATCCTGGCGTGAGTGGATTTCGGTTGACTGTTATGGAATTTTTGTGAATATTTTTACTCTTTTATTTAGAGGATGCACAGAGACACCATATCCAGCATCTTGGGCCATTTGTCTAATGCTGTAAGAAGAATTAGCGGAATCAAGAGGATATGGTCTTATATTATCTTCGCTTTCAACAATATTGAATTGAATTTCTTCATCTGTAAGAATTACTACAGATTCATTGGATTTATCAAGATATTCATATAAATTATACCATGAGCTGGATATATTCATTAAAATCTCCTTTAATTATTTGCCTATTGATCAATATATCTTAATAATGTTGAATTTAATTATTTGCAAGACCAATATGCATTGAAACGTCAAAGTCGGAGCTAACTTGCTAATATTGAGAGTTTGTTAGGACCTCAAAATCCGAAACTCGAAACAATATCTAATTTCGAATATCAAATGACCTAACCATGCCAGACAATTGCAATATCTATGGCATTCCACCATGTTTTGAAATTTTAATCAAAAAATTTCTCAATAGTTGGTCCATAACCCAAAAACTCAAGACAGGCCCCCTGTAACTTCTACTCCTTTCTTTCATCGGCCTATATCTTCATCAGATCGGGACATCCTTAGACAGCTCGTTCGTGCTTTGTCAGTCCCGATGATTGCGACCAAATCGTTCAACTGGAAACGGAAGCCGGTATCAGGGTTGGGCTCAAGCTTGTCACCGCGAATAACTCCGACAACAGATGCTCCGGTCGCCTTTCGTATCTCAGCTTCACCAATTGATTTGTCTATGAGTAGACTTCCTGACTCGACCAATACCCACTGAAGATCGAATTGCTGTTCAGCGGTTCTGAGTTGGGTAAGAGTCTTGAAGTCATCGCTCACAGTAAACATAGGAGCAAACAGCTTCTGCCGAAGAGACTCCGTGTATCGCTGGATTTCCGGCGCGGGAATACGCAGATAAACAAGAGCCTTTCGAGTCATCTCAAGTCCGGCCTCAAATTCCGGCAACACCACCTCCGTAACGTTCAGTTCCTTGAAAATCCCAAGAACCTCTAAGCCGGATGCCCTTGCCACGATGTCGACCTGACTATTGAGACCTTTTGCATGAACCACTATGGCTCGTGACACAACAATTCCCGGTGTCGTGATGAGAAGCAGGCACGCTGAAGCGATTCCAGCGGCTTCAAGTACAATCTCATGGCTCGCGTCGCCGTACACGATCGGCATTCCTGCGACCTTGGCCTGTTCAACCCGACGTTGATCAAGCTCAATGATCACGAATTGCAACCCCAAACGCTTCAGAACCTGAGCTATCTGAAATCCGATCTGCCCACCGCCGGCGATTACCACGTGATTCTGCAGCCCGGCTTCCGGGAGATTTATTGAGTCGAGCGGCTCATGCCGAAACCAGCGCTTTCTTAGAGCATACAGCCGTGCGGTCTGGCCTGAAACAATCGGCGTTAGTATCATAGTCAACACCGCGGCTGTCAGAACAAAAGAATAGAGGTCGTTTCCAATCGAATTGGTCGAGAGGCCCACTCGTGCAAGCACGAACGAAAACTCGCCGATCTGGAATAGTCCAAGCCCTACAGCCAGCGGGATAACATTTCCATATTTGAACACGAGGGATATCAAAACGAAGATGCATCCTTTGCCGATGCTCACCGCCAGCACAAGAAGAAGTACCTGCCCGAGATGGTCCAGCAGAAAAACCGGATCCAAAAGCATACCGACCGACGCGAAAAACAGGAGCCCGAAGAGATCCCGAAGCGGAATGATATCGCTCAATGCCTGGTGGCCGTAGTCCGATTCGCTCAGCACCATCCCCGCTACGAAAGCTCCGAAGGCGAACGAAAGACCCACCAGATATGTGACATATCCGACTCCGAGCCCGATGGCCGTGATGGCGAGCAGGAACAGCTCTCGTGAACCCAGCTTGGCGATGTACGTCATGAAGCGTGGCAACAGCCTGGTTCCAAGCAGGATCATCCCAGCGATAAAAACTGCTGCCTTTAATGTCGCGTATCCAAGCGCAGGTAGACCGAGAGAGGGGTTGTTCATCTGCGGAAGTATGATCATCAACGGAACTACGGCCAGATCCTGAACGATCAGCATCCCGATCATCACCTTACTTGATAGAGTGCCGATCCAGCCTTGACTCATCAGCGTCTTGAAGATCACCATGGTACTCGAAAGGGAGATGATGGCTCCGAGCCAGATAGATTCTTTCCAGTTCCATCCCATAAGGTATCCGATGCCGAATCCGAGCCCGATGGTGAGGATGATTTGAATGGGGGTGCCGATAAGAGCCACTTTCTGCACCGGCTTGAGATTCTTGAGAGAGAATTCAAGCCCAAGAGCAAAAAGCAGAAGGGCAACCCCAATCTCTGCAAGCTGCTCAATTTCGTGGATACTCGAAACCGTAAGGCCGCTCGTGTAGGGACCCAGGATTACTCCAGCCAGGATGTAGCCCAGAATCAATGGTTGCCCCAGTCTTTGCAGCAATAGGCCGCTGAAAAAAGCAGCCACGACGAGGAGAATGATGTCAGTAGTGATACCCATGCTACTTTTCTACCGGCGGCCCTCCAGTGCAGCTATTGTCCTTCCCACTCCGTGGGTAGGTTCGCCTGCATATCCAGAACACGAGACTATGCCCGCGGCATGAAAAATTACCGATTTTATTTGTCTCCTTAGCATCGACAAGGATAACCTGATAACAAAATATGGTTAAAAAGCGAAGAAAGATCAATAAACAACAAAATTTGTAGAAACCAAAAAACGGCCAGGCTTTCTCAGTCAGAATTCATCCTTTTACTATGCCATATCTTACTTATTTTATAGAGTTTTATTCCATATATTCTCTACTTCAGCCTTATCAATATTCTTGTTGAGCTTCCTCAGTTCATTCCCTAAGATCGAATATGACCATTTTTCCCCTGTTCTAGTTTTGAACCCACTGTCATTCAATAAATTAACGATTTCCTTTTTGGAAACCCATTGTTTTAGATGATGCTGTGCAACCTCTATGGCTTTTTCAAACTGCTCCCTGTATTCATCCTTAATGAAATGTTTTATCGGTGCTATTTCCTTGGCTACCCTATGTTCAACTATAGTTTCATAAGATTCAACGATATTTGCTGCTTTACTTTCTTTGGATCTATGAGCCATTTCTTCATAAATGGGACACATTGGTTTACAAGTTGCTTTGAACCGGTTTTTCTCGCATCTGCAATCAAAAGTGACATCAGACTTGTAAATATACTTGATGTTGCACTTCGTACTATGCCGTATTTTCGATTTGGAGCTGGAGGATAAGGCTGATAGCACACTGATACAGTATTCAGTCATCCATTCCCGACATTCATCTGAAGATAGCCCTATATATTTGAACCAGGCCGCTATATACTGAGTTATGTCCTGACGTGAAGGGATGTTATCTTCATCCGTAAATCGTTCCAGGTTGAGCCCGTTCGCGACTAAATCCCTAATACATGGGAATAAGTACTTTTCGTTATCCTCCGTTAACATTTTTTGCAGTCTGTTCAGATACATAAGCGTGTACAGTTACATGGGTAATAATGTTGTTTGGTTACAGCTATGACGGCAATTTTTCGGGCTGTGAGGGTAGGATTAAGCCGCCAGCTTAAAATCTAAGTATTTCTCCTCGAACCATTTATTGCTTTCTTTATTTCTTTTTAAGACGGTGATTGTTGCCAGGCTTACAGAACCTGATTTTGACCAACTCATCCCATTATGCTTTTGACGCTCTGATACAACAAGATCATTCATCTTTCACCGAAAACATCCATCCGCTTGTTAAAGGTTAAAGCTGGTTAGACCTGGAGGAATGTAATATCCTTTGCGGCAACGTTCGGCCCAATCAATGTAATGCTTAACCAGTCGAGTAGGAAAACATGGGATAAATGTCTTGTCGCTGGTTTTTTTTAATTCAATGGTCATTTGTTCCGTATGCTCTCCATCAGGCACTTCTTTATCTATGTCATATTTGAACCATGAGCTTTGATCTCTTGCCGTTTGTATCCATTCGCGAAGAACAGAGTTTCCTATCTCCTTTTTTCCGCATAATTCTCTATCATGTCCTGACTTGCCGGATTCATCCAGAAAATCATCGAATAAATCCATGTCGTATTGATAATTTTCATTTTTGCTGCCTGAAACCGGATGGTTGAATTGTATGCTAATCGGCAGCTTGCAGTTGTCAATCCGTTGAAAATCTTTGCAATGACCTACCCAGGCTAACGGAGGATGATATTTCTGCTTTTCAGCGGGAGCAAAATGCAAAACAAAAGTTAGCTTCTCATTTGCCTTGCATGATATTGGATTGAGTGCATCGTTAAGATATATACCTTTCAGTATAAGAAATTTTACCATAGACTTGTTTTGCGAAGGTTTGCTATTCGGACGGATAAGGTTTACCAGTAGAGAATAACGCATTTGCTCGCCTTCAATATATGGTCTGTCCCATTCCTGAAGATGATCGCAAAGAAAGAGAAGAAACGCCAGAGGCGCTTTATTGTGGTCAATCTTTGCTTTGCTGTAATTATGCAAAGCCGCAGCTTCGATAGCCATGTTCATGTCCTGCCACCATTCCTGATCCGGCTTTTCAACAAGATATACAATTTGAAGAGCGGAAATAATGCCATGATCGAATCGCTTTAAGTCCTTAAATACATCTGCTTTAGTTCGCGAAAGATATTGATCCAAACAATTCCGTGAGTCAATGCACAGCTTTTTTTCTAATTCATTAAGCTTTTCATCTATCTTTTTCTTCAAATCTACTACCACCTCTGTTTCAAAAAAAGACAGATGATCTATCTGTCGCTTTAGCATTTCCACACCATATCCAACATCATGGAACAACGCCGTAACAATCCAGTTTCGGATCAGTTGTTGTTCAGGAAAATTGTTGTCGAAAATGCCAAAAAAACCATGTTGTTTGTGAGTTTGACCATCATGTCTTAGAAAAAAAAGACCCATGAGACAGGTTTCCAGAACATGGTGAAGATGATCCCTGTATGATTCGGAAATGGTATAGAGAATGGATTGATGAGACCACATATAACGCAATGATCTGCAAATATCGGCGTTGCGCGTAAGACCCCCATCCTTGTATGCGTATTCGCCAATAAGATAGATTAGGGACTCTAAAAAAGCCTCGTAACCGTTTTCCACATCGAAAAAAGGAGTAAGATTTGTATTAGCATATTTGCGTATCCAATAAAGGAGATAAAGAAAGACGGTCGATAAGTGATGATAAAACCTGATGGTTTTACGCGGACCAAACTCATTGTTTTTATAAGCTTCAAAAGTTTTGGAGTTTAACAGTTGCATGGCAAACCACGCCATAAGCCATTCCTGAGTCAAAATAATTGATTTTTCATGTTCGGACTCGGATAATTTGCCAAGTTCCCACAATTTGAGATAATCTTTGATAAAAGCATGCAGAGAAACACCTGTTTTTGGTGCATCGTTTAGTTTGTTATCCCATAAATTTTGAATAAATTTTACTTTATCGGCTGTTACTATAGCCTCATGTTCCACAGACAGTCCAATCATGTTGATAGCAAAAAGAACAGTGCGAAAGTATTCTATATGAAACCGATGTTTAATTGAAAAATCAACGACAGGGTCGATAATATCGTCGGGAACATGTTGGAAATTGTTTGTGTTTTTGTCTTCCTGAAACAATTTAAAAGAAATTTTTAACTCTGATGGATAATCCAGCCCGTTAATTTGCTCAACATAGTGTTTTATTTCTGTTGCTTCAACCGCTTCAGATTCTTTATATTTTTGCCAAATATATTTGCGCAAGTTGACCATATTGGTATCCAACATTGTATCTTCTTTTAAAAAACATTCATTTTTCCCTATCATTTGTTCAAGCTCGGAACCCTTCCATTCTATTTTAATCCATTCATAAAATTGTGATGATGTTAAATTCCCCTCCACTTTTCCAAGTTCGCCTATAAATTGTTTTGCATGTTGTTCTATTGAATAGAGATTTGTTTGAAACAATGCTTTTTGAAAAGCGCTGTACGTGTTGTCGCAAGCTAAAAACGTTTTATAAAAATAAAAATTGTAATAAACTAATATCAGTCGACCCAATTCTGTTCGAAAAACCTCGTTTGCTTCACCGTGATTGTTGAAGCCGGTAATATCTATAACAATAGACCCATCATCTTTTTTGATTTTGATCTGTTCTTTTAACCTGATATAAAATTTAGCTTCTTTTAATACAATGTCGCTTTTTTCATCCCATGTGGCAGGATCACATAATTCCGATTTTTTAACTATTTTTTTCTCGTTACGAGTTATGTCAAATTTTATTTTTATGTGATTAGATTTATTGGCTATCCCTTCCCACATTGCCGCCGGTCGAATGACTGTTGCTTGTTTTAACTCAAGTACCTCTAAAAAAGCTGCTATTACAGCATCTTCCAGCATCGGTTGCTTGGAATCTTTTTCATTGTTGTGTAGTACTTTATATTTTTTTATAATTTTTTTAAACCTGCCATGAAATCTTTCCGCCATTGCTACTGTATAGTCGGATTTTGCATACTGATTGGACATGCCTTGTTCCTTTCATCACAGCACAACTATTGTTGTTACAAACTCTTGCTCAATTCACATAGTTTATCCAAAACATCTTCCATCTCAATCGGCTTCATGCAAACCTTGACATGCGAATTTTTTTCTGCCTCAATTTCGTTAAGTTCTCTTAGGTCTTCGGCAACAGCGGTTCCCGTCAGAACTATAAGCGGTGTTTTTTGATTATTTTTGTACTCGCCTCTAATAATTTTTTTTAATATCTCAAGACCGATTCTATAGCGCGGAATATTGTCAAGGAATTGCAGAGGCGTTTCACCTGCTCCCATCTGTATGTCCAGAATAATTCCTTCATATTCTGTTGTGGAAAGCATATTGTCTGTTGCCTGACCATCGCGAGCCACATCAACAGAACCCGAAATATCTTTAAATTTCATGGCCGCCAACAGTTCTGTATACATCCAGTCTTTATCAGGTTCATGGCTGATATCATCATCAGCAAATAGTATTTTCATAACTTTTCTCCTTACGGTTTGAGCGGAAAAGTAAACCAGAAAGTATGTTCCTGAAAATTTTTTTCAAAAAAATCGCATTCTCTGGATCTATTGCCGGCTGATCCTTTCCAGGCTTCTGCTGCCTTTTTGATTATGTGCAGCCCGTGCACAGAGATATCTTTTTGCTTTTTTCTCTGGCCAAATTCCCATAAATTCTCTTGTCGCTCCATGGTAATTCTCTGACCGGTTCCAGCGACTTCAAGCCTGATAAAATTATCATCTGTCTTATGCCAATTGATAACAACACAGCAACCTTCACGTCCATAAAGAATAGCATTATCAATAAAAACAGCAATCATTTTTTCCAGAAAAAATGACGATACTTGCAGTGAAACACCACGGAGCCGGTTCTTATCCAGGGTTAATTTGATCTGTTTAACCTTTGCTTTAGGCAAATGACGCTCTATAATATTTTTAACCAACGGCGTCAAAAGTAAGGGAGTATTTGTCAAAATGCTGCTTTCGTGAGAGTTGCTCTGATTCAGAATCGCTTGTATTACAGACATCCCGCTACTGGTTTCAAGACTTTCGCGGATTTGCTGACCCATGAACTTGTTTGACTCGCTCAAATCATCAACCGCCTCTATTGCACGGCTCCAATTAGTCTCCTTCTTATCGACAAACCGTTTAAGAAACTTCAATATATTGATATCAAGATGCGCAGAACTTCTTAAAGAATGGACAAAAAGGCTGTAGCCAAGAAGCTCTGTCTCTCTTTTGCTACTGTATTCACCCAGAAGATAAAGACCTGTGGCTTGCAAACCAAGACCAAAGCAAAAGCGTTTTAAATATGTTAGTTGCGATTTTGTACCTTTTTCCTTAAGCGGACCTATCATAAGAACGCCAATATGACCTAAATGTGAAAAAGCAACCACAAGACTAATATCTTTGATCAAATTCATATCGTTACCTTTAATTGCCTTTTCCAATACATCCTGCTTAAAACGTTCAAATTGCCAGGCTGAATCAGACAATACTTCATCCGGAATTCCGGCCTTTTTTTTGTCAAGATAGATTTGCAAAGGATCGCTATTCTCACGGTTGTTTAAGGCTATTCCAACAAGGGGAAGATACCTGTCTCTTGGTTCCATTCCAAGAAACAGACCGACAAATGCCGCATTTAGATATTGTTTGAGCTTTGTCAGAGCATTCCGGAGCAGAGGTCTTAAATCTACTTTTGCATCTTTCCTGCTGGAAGGAAGAACCAGATCTTTGTTCAATGAAGCAAAGAACTCGCTCTCTTTTTCATATCGTTTATCTCTGTGTATAATTTCAACAACTTCTTTAACCCGGGAAAGACCTCGTAAGGCTTTATTGTTAAAGAAATATTCAAGCTTTTTCTTTGTCCAGCCCGTATTTTTATCGTGATCTGAAATTAATTTATTTAAACTCTCTTCAGCCTCTTTTAAGCAGTCCATCTCACAATATTCAGGATTTCTTCTCAACTCGTCAATAAGTTCTTTTCTTTTGGAAATCCACGGCATTATTTCCTTTATTGTTGGCTGTCCTAACTTACCAATAATAAAGAAACCAAGCATAACGCTATCTATAACGATTGGATAATATATGCTTCTAAATCCTAAATGACACTCTTTGATAATGGGTTTAATATCCTGTTTGTTTTCCTCAAATTCTTTATAAATTTCTAAAGCTCTCTTTCTCATATCTTTTTTGCAAGGGTGCTCATTCCAATCAATCAATTTTTGTTCTTTAAATAAATTTTCGCAAAACTTTGGATAGAATAGCGTACGATTAACAGGATGCAAAAGTTCGGGCATGTTGTTGCGAATTTCAACAAGCATGACTGCCATATTGAGACGGGTGGCAAGTCCTGCCAATAAATACGCTATTATCCGCATATCCCCGAAATCAAGATTATCCGTAACCCAGCGCTGGGTAAACGGCCAGCTTGCAACTTCCTCTTTGAGCCCAAAATCCTTTTCTTTAATTTTATCATCTTCGGATACAGGTTTTTTTCTTTCCGGTATGCTGAGTTCTTCTTCCTCAATTCCGGCATTGCAAGCATCCTTAGTTAGTTGTTCAACTTCAGATAAATTGCCTGTTTCCAGTTCCATGCTTATCCATGCACGCCACGAGGGCGCATTAGAGGAATCAACATTTATAGCTTTCTGAAAAAGCTCTCTGGCTCTAACAATATCCCCTTGCTCCTTTTCCATGATCGCCCATGCCTGCCATGAAGGCGCATTAGAGGAATCAACATTTATAGCTTTCTGAAAAAGCTCTCTGGCTCTAACAATATCCCCTTGCTCCTTTTCCATGATCGCCCATGCCTGCCATGAAGGCGCATTAGAAGAATTTGTTTTTGTGGCTTCCTGAAAAAGTATACGAGCCTTGCCGATTTCATTGTTTTCTTTAAACCGGATCGGAATAATGGTGGATAGCTTGTTTTCAAAAGATTCGCCAAGTTCTCCGACAGCCTCAAGAATATTTTTATAAATTTCCATTTCATCAACAAGGCTGCTTTCCGTATCAAAAAGAAATTTACATGCTGCTTTAGCAATAGCCGTGTGTCTTGTTTCTACAAACTGTCTATAAACATTAAGATCAAGCTCTCCAGGCAGTTTTTCAAGAAGGCGGGCATATATATCATCTTTTTTTATACCAACGGTTTGCAAAAAAAGTCTGGTGCTGCATTCAATCTTCCATCTGTTCAGGGCAGCCACAATACTATAAGCCTTAAGCATAAAGTCTCCGTCAGGCAGAGCGGAAACATTTTTGCAAACGCTGGCCACGGTTTTGGAAAGATCATCTCCGTCAATGCATTGCAGGAGCGTTGCCAGAAGATCCCCCTTGCCTGTATTGTAAAAATATTCTGCCTGCCGAGATAATGGCAAATTTTTTAATATAACACCTAATTGATCGTGCCGCCGGAGTTTAGATACAACCCGTTCAGCTTCAGTGGGACTGATCCAGCTTAATTTAAATTCCTTATATGGCAGTTCACGTTTTATTTTGGAAAGACGAAGTACGCCCTGTTTTATTTCATGGGTTCTGCCAATAAGAAGAATGCGCAGGCGAACGTAGGAATTTTTTTTCCATTGCTTGATACGAAGGTGGATATCGCTTAAGCTTTGTGCCCTGTTAACCACAACAAGAACATCTTTATCCTTATATTTTTGCAATCTATTGACAAGGTTTTGAGGAAAACGGTATGGATTATCCACCCAGAAAATATCAAATCCCTCGTTTCTCCAAAAATCATAAGCTATTCTATACGCAAAAGTTGATTTACCCTCGCCGGCAGGAGCTGTAAGCAGAGCTGAGCGCAACTCCTGGACCCTGAGAAAACTTTTGATTTCCGATTCCAGGTCTCTTCTGGCATCCAGATCATCGACAATAATTTTCCAGCCCGGCTTTCCTCCATGATAAAAAAAATCAGGGCAGGATTTCTGTCTTTCATTTTTTATCAAATCCTCATCAAGCTTATACCAGTCGGATGCGGCGTTGTTTGAAAGCAAAGAATATGCCTTGCCATGGCCAATGGTCAGTTCAATAATGTCAGTCAGAAATGATTGATAAAAAACAACTTTTTTTGAAGTATCAATTTTATCATCTATAGGAGCATCGCAAGGAATTACTCTCAAATTGTCAGAAATCTGAAAACTGCTATCATGATTTGGAACAAAAAAAGCATACCAGGGTTTTGGCTGCGACACGTTATTGTTACAGAATTCTATCCAGTTTTGAAAAAGCGGATCATTTGGTTCAAATCCGATAAAAAGCGGTATGTATTCACTAAAAACCGTTTTATAATACTCCTTCCAGCAATTCTGTTTAATGACATCAGCATATTTTGAATTGGCAAGAAGTATGCTTTCAGGCTTATCTGCTACACCAAGTTCATAAAGGATATGTATTTTTTTGTTTTTGAGCGTTTTGAGCGCGCCATTTCCATTTGTCCATGAATGAGATAAAACTGATTTTTCGGAAAAACTGTGCGCTAAAACATTATCAAGATTAGGGGTGACAATAGCGCTAACTTGCAGTGAAACAGCAAGATGATAAAGAATGCCAATGCTTCGAGTTCTTTTATATATTTGTGAAATTGTCTGTTCAAAAAACTCGAAATTTTTGGTTTTTTGCAACCCCCTTGAACACCACTCAGAAACCCGAAGATAATCTTTTTGTTTCAACCACAAGTCGATATTGGAAGAATCATTGTTTTTGTTTTCAAGAAGATATCCGTCAATAATATTTTCCAGCGCTGCTATATAACCTGGATACCCGTTAGACTCAGCGAAATAAGGTCCAAGAAATAAAATGACTTTTTCTTCTTTAAACTTTCTGACTAATTCATCAGTGTGATTGCTATCCATAAATTGATAGTTTCCCTGCATGTTGAAGTGGACCCCAGGTCAAGGACAATTTTCTTCTAAATTAAGGCACGCTTTTTTGTCTTTTAACAGGATTATTCATGCTGCCATTTGAGCAACTTTCTCTCCCCAATACACATCAGCAGGTGTTTTTCCTAAAAACAACTGATGTGGTAGTTCAAAGCTGTAAAACTCAAAATATTCTTTCAGCCCAGGAATCAATTCCGTTATTGTTTCAACAGCGATTCCCAACATCATGATAACATATTAATTTAACAACGTTTTTGAATTACACTTTTTGTAAACTTTTTTGTTGTAAATTCAAAAGGTTAGCTTAAAATGGGGCTTGTGATTTGTGTTAAATCATATAACTGTCTGATTTCTAACGATTTTTGTTTAAGAAAGATGTGCCAAGATCAGCATGGATGGCAAAGGACGTTCGTGGCTGAACCATTACGTTATTATTTTAAGATTCTGATGATTTTGGGTTGGTATGCATCTTGTTTGGATAAATCCTTTCCTTTTGCTTTAACAAAAAAAAATGCAGCAAATAAAAATAAAAAACCAACAAGCATCGAAAATATTGACTGATCATAATTAAATATCACCGCAATTTTATCGCCGATAACCACCCCCAGGATTAAAAATAAAACCGGAACCATATAAACGAGAAAAGATACTTTTAATAATGAAGATGTTTCAAAGCTGATAGCAACCCTGTCATCTACCTTTGCGCCCACAGCATTTATTGCTTCCACTTCTACATCATTATTACTTCCACTTCCCCCCATAGTATCACAGAACCCTTTTGCCGAGCACGATTCACAGGCGGCGGATTTAGTGCATTTAACCCATGCTGTAGAAGAATAAACCTTTGTTATAATGCCTTCCGAGGTTGCCAAAATATCAGCCTTTATTGTACTTGTTTAGATGTATCAGAGATTGGGTTTCAGTTAGATGTTGATGAAAGTCTATATGTGGGGTAAGAATATTTAATCGAAGCGCCGTTTCCGGATATGTACTCGGGGGACCTTTACACATTAAACATACTGCAGAGGGTCCCCAAGTATTTAACTAATTTTTTTTATACCATTCCTTTGAATGCAAAAAACGCAAGGGAAAGCATTCCCGCAGTAACAAGCCCAATAGCAGTATCCTCGAGCGGTTTTGGAACCCTGGCCAGAAGTATGCGTTCACGTACCCCTGCAAAAAGAACGAGCGCAAGAGCAAAACCTGTCGCATAACTAAAGGACGTAACAAGGCTCTGGATAAATGTATATTCTTCATTAATATTTATCAGACAGACGCCCATTACAGCACAGTTGGTTGTAATAAGCGGCAAAAAAATGCCAAGGCCTTTATACAGCGCAGGGATGCTTTTTCTTAGGAACATCTCAACAAACTGTACAAGGGAGGCTATTACAAGGATAAAAGAAATGGTTCTAAGATATTCAAGTTTGAACGGTTTTAAAACATATGCATCAATAAGCCAGGTTATAGAGCCAGCCATAACCAAAACAAAAATTACTGCCATCCCCATTCCAATCGCTGTTTCCATTTTCTTTGATGTGCCCATAAAAGGACAGCAACCCAGATACTGTGCAAGCAGAATGTTATTAACAAGAATACAGCTTATAGCGAGGAGTATATAATCGCCCATTAGATTTTCTCCTATTTATTTCTTTCCTGCAAGGTTCATCATGCAAAGCATGAGCCCAAGACACACAAATGCGCCGGGGGCCTCGACCATGAATGTAAAAGGCTGATAAGAGGGACCAAATACTGACGTTCCAAAAAAGGTGCCGTTGCCAAATACCTCACGTAAAGCGCCGATGGAAACCAGGGAAAGGGTAAACCCAATGCCTATACCAAATCCATCCGCTATTGAAGCGACAACGCCGTTCTTGTACGCAAATGCCTCGGCGCGTCCAAGCAAAATACAATTAACGACAATAAGGGGTATGAATATTCCAAGCTTTAAAAAAAGCGCATATGTATAAGCCTGCATAAGAAGTTCTACAACAATAACAAATGTTGCAATAATAACGATAAAACAGGCTATTCTTACTTTTGAAGGAATTATGTTCCGCAGTAATGAAACAAGTATATTTGAACATACCAGAACAAAGATTACAGCCACTCCCATTCCCAGTCCGTTTTCTACAGATTTAGTAACGGCAAGAACGGGACACAGACCGAGTACAAGCCTGAATGGTGGTATTTCATCCCACAAACCTTTGACGAATTCCTGAGTGATAGACTTAGCCATCTTTTTCTCCCTACTTAAATTTCTTCTTTATTTCATCAGCAATCTGAGGTTTTAGACGTTTATAAATTTCCGCGGCATTTGATACGCCGCCGCAAACACCGCGTGAGGTAACAGTGGCTCCGGATATGGCGTCGATTTTTCCGCCGTCAGGTTTGACCTTGCAAGGTTCAATTGCGGCTAATCCTTTAAACTGATGTGAAAATTTAGGATCTGTTTTTGCCTTGGAACCTATGCCAGGTGTCTCACTATGGGTGGTTACACCCATACCGATAATCTTGTCATCATTTATATTTACACCAACCATAAGGCCGATATCACCGCCAAAACCCTTTCCAAAGCCTTCAAATGCAACAGTATCAGCTTTTCCGTCAAACACACCTACAAAGAAGCTTCTTTCAATATCGCCGTCCTTGATTTTAAAGCGGTCAACAATAGGATCATTGGAACATCCCTCAAGAATATTCTTTATTGCAGGCCCTTTAACAAACACCAACTGCTGGTATTCGATTTTATCTTTAGTTCCTCCGCGGATAGCGGCAAGAAGGCCTCCCGAGAAAGCGCTTAATACAGTTAGAACTACGATCATTTTTATTATTTCACGCATTTTAAGCTACCTTTCCAATCGCTTTTGGTTTGATCTTATCTAAAAGCGGATTTACAAGGTTCATAATCAGGATCGCAAAGATCACGCCATCAACATAAACGCCGATATTTCTGATGAGCACAGCCAAAAAACCCGTGCCCGCGCCATAAATAAGCATGGGAATAAAATTGACCGGTGAAGAGGAATCTTCAGTTGCAAGAAAAAAGGCGCCAATCAAAGTATAACCGGCAAAAAGATGGACAACCGGACCTGCATATTGTGCAGAATCCGCCATGTTAAATATTAAAGCAGTTATAAAGATGCCGGCTAAAAATGAAAGAGCTATTTCCCACCTGATGATTCCCCTGATAATGAGATAGATTCCGCCGGCAATAAGGCCAAGCCCAAATGTCGAGCCTATTCCACCAGACTGTTTGCCCATTAAAAGATCACCCATGCTGAATGAATCAACAGCAGATACGCCAAAATATTTCAGAGCGGCAAGGGGATAGACCATGGCAAAATCCAAATCATAACTTATAAGAGCTTCGTTAAAATCAAAGATGTCTTTCCATGATATCATGAGAATAGCCATGGCAACAACTACAGGATTAAAAGGATTGGCTCCGATTCCGCCGTAAACCTGTTTTCCGATAATAACGGCAACAAATGTTCCTATTATTACAAGCCACCAAGGCGCTGTTGCAGGCAAAAGCATGCCTAATATCATACCGATAATGGCTGCATTACCGTCTCCAATAGTAAGTGAACGTTTTGTTACACGACAAAATATAAATTCCCAGATAATTGCCGAGGAGATGGAAAGCGATATAACACCAACAGCCGGCATGCCATAGTAAATAATGCCAAGCAGTATTGCCGGGAAAGCCGCAAACGCTATATTATAATTTCGTGTAGATATTCTGCTTCCATCATGCCAGAAAGGAGCATGAGAAACTATGAATCTGTTATTATCAACCATTATTAGTTGCCTCCGCTGTATTTGCCCTGTCAAGCTCATATTTTGCCGACCTTATATACTGGAATATCGGCATTCCAGATACACAAACATAACTGCAAAGACCGCATTCAATGCATGAATACAGATCATACTGATCTGCAGCTTCTTCATATTGTCCGATTTCAAGAAACCGGACAAGCAGATTAATCTGAATATTGGCCGGGCATACCCTTATGCAGTCACCGCAGTTTGTGCAGGGATAATCTGAAATAACAGGTATGTCATTTCTATCCTGAACAACAATGGCATCAGTATCAATCTGAACCGGATGATCCTCTGAATAAACAGAGGAACCTGTCATGGGGCCGCCGAATATTATCCTGTCATTTTCGTTTAAAGTAATATTAAAAGCCTTGAATATATCGCTTGCCGGGGTTCCGATTCTGGCAGATACAAGTGATTTAGAGTCATCTTTATTAACAAGTGTAAAGGTTTTTGTTACAGGTAGTTGTCCGCTGTTAAAAGCATTTCCGATAGATGCAACTGCTTCAGCGCTGATAAAACATACCCCGATATCTTCAGGATTTTTTCCGGCCGGCACCACCTTGCCCAGGATATCTTTCATAATAAGATGCGGAAGCGCTGATGGATATGTATTATTAATCTGATTTACTTTTTCACCGGTTGCGGAAAGTTCATGCATCTGGCTCTGTGAAGCGACCATTATAATATCATTAACTTTGGTTGCTGCTTTCAGGATATTTATTCCATTTTTTATTGCATCAATATCGGATTTAACAATATACTGATTTGTTGTTATTAACAGATCGCTGTCAGCACAACACACAACAATTGTATTTATAGATTTGTTTTTGTCGGACAACAGCTTAACCGGAGGATTGCCCGGAGTAAATGCAAAAAAATTTATGATGGTTTCAAGAGAAGCATCTTTTGATCCGCCTGCGGCGGATTTGAACTCATCATCTATTTCTTCATCATCAGCCACTTCAATTGCGATGGCAGTATAAGATCGGCCAAGGTCACCTGTATAAGAGGAAATTGATGAAACTTGACCTGTAACACTTGAAACAACATATTCATCACTTTCCTTGTAGAGTAAAAGTTTCTGGCCGGTCTTAACAGTCGCCTTTTTCTTAAGTAACAGGTTTTTTTTGTCAAATGGACAGTTTGAAAAAAGAGTAATCTCTTTTGGTGTCGGAATTTGCTTAAGGGAAGGCGTATCTGCAACAGATCCATATTCAAGACGTGGTTTTAATAAACCGATAAAAGATCTTTTTATCATAGTTCAACCTTTCTTAGCTCTCAACTCACTCGCTTCGCATGAGTGCTTTCAATAGCGGTCAGGCCTGTCTGTCAGGCTATACAGGCAAAGGGTACTAGTTTTTTATTCTATCAGCAAAAAAATATCTGCTTACATGACATGGCATAATTCACATTTTTCAGGGCCAGCTTCAGCTTCCTTATGACATCCGATGCATTGCGTATGGAATGCATCAGCCCTGCCAAGAACATCTTCGTCCTGGCTTACAGGTTCATGGCATTCACCACAGGCCTCTGGATCTGTTTCACCTTCTTCAAGATTATGATGACAGTCACTGCATGAGATGCTGTAACCTGATTCTACAGTATGTGTCTTGTGATCAAACAAAATCTTTCCTGCGACACATTTAAACATTAACCTGACCGGTTGATCAGGAGTTTTTGCAGAAAAAGCGCTATAACTTAGAACACCCACAACCAACAAAATAATAGCCAGGCCGTAAGCTATCTGAAGTTCTTTGTTAGATTTCATATTCTATCCTTTATCCTTTCAAAAGCATTATATTTGCAAAAAAAGTGGGTGTAAGGCTAAACTTGATATTTATACCATAATATAAGAATGCTTTCAAGTAAAAAACTTATGGAACCAGCAGGTAGTTTTATGTGATTTATTCAACTATCCAGACAGTACAATCCTTTATATTCTGCACAATCTTATTGGATACGCTTCCCAATACAAAGGAAGCAGTGGCGGACAGCCCTCTGCGTCCCACCACAATTGTGTCATATTTGCCTTTTCCAGCCTCTGCTATGATATCCCTGGCAATCCCAATAACCTTGTTTTTCATTTTAACTTTAACGGTATTGTCAGAAAATCCTGCATTCTTTAAAATGGTCAGGCATTCCTCTATTCTTGATTCCGTCTTCTTTTTTTCCTCATCGACCATCCATCTCAGTTCAATAACCTTTTCTGAAAAAAACGGCTGTTTGAGGTCTTTTTCCATATTTTCCAGATTTGAAGACATTGTCGGCAGTACGCAAAACAGGGTTATATCTACTATGGGCTTAACAGCAGAAGCCACATAATTGACAACTTTTATTGCATACTCTGAATCATCTATAGCTATGAGCATCTTCATGGTTATTTTTTCTCCATATTTGTTAAGTGGCTACTAAGCTCTGAATAATTCCGGTAGGACATTTTTCAAAACACTCGCCGCACCCCGTGCATTTCTCACCATCAACGATAGCCAGGAATTTATCAACAATTATAGCCTTTTCCGGGCATGCTTTTTTACATTTCCCGCAGCCCAGACAGCCAATATTGCATATTTCTTTAACAATTTTTCCGCCGTCATGGGAACTGCAAAGAGTTGCAACTTTTTGCGATTCTTTTATCAACGTGGGAATATGGCGAGGACAGATATCTACACATGTGCCGCAACCAGTGCAGAGTTCTACGTTTACTACAGGCAGGCCATCTTCTCCCATTGTTAAGGCGCCGAACGGACAATTTGTAACACAGGTGCCAAGACCAAGACAGCCATAAGTACAACTTTTGTCTCCTCCTGAAAGCAGAACAGCCGCCCGGCAATCTGATACGCCTTTGTAATTGTATTTTCGTTCTGCAGCGCTATGAGTGCCCCTGCAAAATATACTGACTATATCCCTTTCAGCAGCGTCAGCAGATACTCCGAGGACAGCGGCAACCGCATCTGTCACATCATCGCCACCGGCCTTACAGGCATTAGGCGGGGCCTCGCCTGCCACCATAGCAACAGCGCAATCGCTGCAGCCGGCATAGCCGCATCCTCCACAGTTTGCGCCTGGAAGGCACTCATCTACTGCAACAACTTTTGGATCAACATACACATAAAAAACTTTTGACGCAATTCCCAGTACAACACTCAGTGCCAGACCGATGCCGCCCATTGCCACCATCGCATTTAATATGGGTCCCATGAAATTTGTCACCTCCAGTTAGCTATAACCTATTACTTAAAACAAACAATAAAATTGTTCTCCTGTTGTCGCAAATACCCCTTTTATTTTTATAAACACATGGCTCGCCATGTATTGATTTATTGGGGATAATAACCTTGCGGGGGAGGGAGAGTTTTGCAAAGATATTGTAAAAAAAGATTACTTAAAAAAATAACTGATTCCATAAACTTTATTTTAGGTTTATTTATTTGAAATTTTTTTAATCTTTTTAAAAACTACAATAAACGATCCAATTTGTCAAGTGAAAAATAGTGCAATGTCAAGTTGATTTGGCTTGACAGTTAAGCATTCTTTTTGATAAATAAATTTTACAATAAGATAATAAGAAAAAGATTAAAAAGTTTTGCGTGGCAATAACTATGATAAAGCAGATTATAGGAATAAATAAAGAGTGATATTTTAAAAGAGATGCCTTTGAGGCTCTTTCAGAAACACGAAAAAAATTATGTCAACACACAATATATTGTGATTGTACTGAATAGAATTCTACATTTTGTGGGTATCTGCAAGAACCTCTTTTTATAAGTCTACAATTAGTAGGATTTTTAAAAAAAGCTAAAAGAGCAAGCAGTCATTCATTCTTTTTGCGTTGCAGAAATAACTTTAAAAAATTCTACTTTTATTAAAATTAGGAAAGCAATATTCATGCCTAATACATACAAAACGCCTTGCTGCCTGATTTTATATTGCCTTGCTCATAATAAAGCTCCTGAATAACAAATGGCGTGGATACAAAAAATGTTTGATTGTTGGACACTTATTAACTGATTTTCGAGAACGTATTTATATTATTAGATAATGTTATGTACAATAATTAAACACCATTTTGTATGCCTTATCTGTATATAACGAAGAGGCTTGTACCCACCCTTAAAAATTAACGACATTTGATAAGGGAAACGTTTTTGCAATGGTTTTATATTTTGAGGAGGTAACTGGTAGATGAGACTTGGAAAATGGATAGCTATAATTTTTTTACTAAGTATTTTTGCGTTTTGGGTTCCGGCCATGGCCTCCGATCAAGGGGTTGCGGCTACGCATGACACAGAACCTGTCTCTACTCACGGAGCAGAGCATGCTGTTGCAGAAACCGGACATGGAGATGTTCATGCCGGCTCAGAATCGCATGGAGATGCAGCTCATGGTGGTCATGGAGGACATGTCAATCTTGGTGAGGTGCTTAAACTCTGGACCTGCATTCCTTTTGCATGCATGCTCCTTTCCATAGCACTCTTTCCACTTCTGGCACCAAAGTTCTGGCATCACCATTTTGGCAAGGTTTCAGCTTTTTGGGCCGCGTGTCTGGCCATTCCGTTTTTGATTGCCTTTAAAGGCGTTGCCGTGCATGAGATTCTTCATATCATCCTTGCCGACTATGTGCCCTTTATTATCCTTCTCTGGGCGCTTTACACTATTTCCGGCGGAATTCTGCTTAAAGGCACTTTGCGTGGGACGCCTTTAGTAAACACTATTATGATACTTATCGGCACAGTGCTTGCGTCATGGATGGGTACAACAGGCGCTGCCATGCTGTTGATCCGACCATTTTTAAAGGCAAATAACTACCGGAAAAACAGAACCTTTATGGTGGTCTTTTTCATCTTTCTGGTTGCAAACATAGGGGGTTCATTGACTCCGCTCGGTGATCCGCCCCTTTTCCTGGGATTTCTTCACGGGGTCGATTTTTTCTGGACAATGAAGATAATGCCTCATATGCTTGTAACAGCCGGTATTTTGCTGGTGATTTACTTTTTCCTCGACACATATCATTATAAAAAAGAAGGCTTGACCTCTGCCCCTGTGGAAGAGGGGGAAAAGGAACCATTGAAATTAGTGGGAACACACAATTTCATTTTTCTCGCCGGCGTTGTCGTATCAGTGCTTATCAGCGGAATAGTAGACTGGGGTGAAGTCAACACATTTGGAATTCACCGGGCGGTGCAGGACTGGGCGCGGGATGGTTTTCTTATTTTGATGGGTATTCTCTCATTGGTGACCACTTCGAAAAGGATACATGAAGATAATGACTTTAGCTGGTTTCCGATTGTTGAAGTTGCGTATCTTTTTATCGGAATATTTATTACCATGGTTCCGTGTCTCCTTATATTAAAAGCAGGCCTAAAAGGGGAAATGGGTTTTTTGATCGCCGCAGTAAAGGAGCCGATGCATTACTTCTGGGTCACGG
>JAJSZP010000027.1 GCA_030262775.1 Deltaproteobacteria bacterium
GCCTATGATGCGGTCGAGGAGGAGGCGCTGGATATATGGCACATCCTATAATAAAATAAATAATGGCAATTAAAAGAATAATTATTTTTTTCATAAGTTAAGTCCCGCTTTTTTTCAATGTTACTATTATTTTTTCCACCTTTCCGTCGGATATTTTAACATTTTTTGTATAGGTAAGATATCCTGGTTTAGCTAACTCGACTCTGTGTTTGCCGGATCGAAGCACAAGAGACCCTTGAGCTTCAACAAATTGAGAGGCGATGCCGTAAAAACTGCCGTCAATATAAACAGAAGCATCTTCCGGAACAGCCTGAAGCACAAGAAATCCTGTTTTATTTAGTTCAAGTTGATATTTCGATTCAGATTCAATCTTTTTATCTGCCAATAAGGCTAAAGCGACATCTATTTCTATTCTATGACGAGGAAGGATATTGGTGGTGAAATAAGCTGTCTTATAACCTTCTTTTCTAAGTGATATAGAATGGTTACCTGCAACAAGAGAAAGGCAATGAGGCAAGCATGCAAAGTTCTTTGCTATGCCCTTATATTCACCATCAACATAAACATCAGCATTGCCCGGTTGCACATTTAATTGAATTAATCCAATCTTGGCTGGTTTTATTGGTGGTCTTCGATGTGGAGGCGGAGGAGTTGGAGCAAATTCTATGTGTGGTGGAGCTATAACTACAGGCGGAGGAGCTATAACTATTGGCAGCGGCCACCATGGTCTAAGAATTACTCTGACTCCAGCAAATGTCTTGGTTGTTATTAGCAAAAACGCCAGTGATGATAGCAAAATAACAAATATAAATTTATAGTTTCTCATAGTTGATCTCCTTTAACATTTAATTCAATCTATACTTTGCACGGCTATAAACTGCGCTTTTTGAACCGCTCAGAATTATAAGGAAAAATTAAACCACGAAGATTAAAATTAATGCTTTTTATAATTTCTTTGTGTTCTTCGTGAGCTTCGTGGTGAAAAAAACATAATAAAAAAGCTCAGATTTTGACCGTTCACAGTATAACATTAAGTTATGTCAAATATTTTACACGAATATATTTTTCCATAATGATACCATATACGCTGCCTGTTGCAAAGACTAAAGATCTTAATAGAATTACACCTGGCGAAATCAAACCGACTATCCGCTTCTTTTTAAATGACTTTAAGGCAAATGGAATTGTTGAAACAATAATAGTACCCCAAAAAAATATGGCAAAGTAAATTAGGCATGGAATAATCAATGCAAGTGAAAGAAGTAATAAAGATAGTGCCATAGTAATAGCTTGAATTTTTATAACAGCGGGCGTATAAGAATCTTTTAAGGCTTTATCAGGATAACGTATATAAACAGCCATTCGCCAATAGCCTCTCCAGAATTTAATTTTTAAATACTTTGTTAGAGTATCCGGGTGGTTATGATAAACAAAGGCATTCGGGTTGAAAACAAGTTTATACCCGGAAGCTGCCAGACGATAAGACAGGTCTGTATCCTCATTGTTAGCCACGGGAAAACTTTGATCAAAACCCCCCATATTTAAAAACACATCTTTCCTATAAGCCGCTGAGTAAGTATCAATCATATCAATTGTGGATTTTTTTTGCAACAAATCATACCTGTCTTCAAACTCTGCCTGTGCGAATTTTGCTGCTAATTTGTTTTGTTTTGTTTTGTATGCGCCTTTTACGCCAATAACTTCAGGATTGCTAAATGGCTTTACCATTTCTCTAATCCAGTTATGGTCTGGCACACAATCAGAATCTGTAAATAGAATGATATTTCCTGCTGATGATTTTACTCCTTTATTCCGGGCAGAAGCCGGGCCTTGATTGGTTTGATATATGTATTTATTATTAAATTTTTTGGCTATTGCTGCGGTGCTGTCTGTTGATCCATCATCTACTACGATAACCTCATAATTTTTTTTTGAAAGAGATTGATCTTCAAGGCTTTCTAAGCAGGAAAGTAAAGTTTTTTCGGCATTATAAGCAGGAATGATTATTGAAAAGCCTTTAATATCCGTGAGTTGATTTTGTTTCTTCATCTTATACTTTAGAACCTACAAGTAAATGTTTAAAAAAAGTTCTTGCAGCCTTTATAGATAGATATCCATCCTTTTGAACTTATGTTCAATCGCCGATCAAAGAGCGTCTTAGCTGACCTGTACGAGAGTCGTTCTGTTTGGCGCAGGAGATAGCCTTGTGGCTATCTCCTGCCAGATTTTACAAATCACAAAGTTACGGGAAAACCCTTTTTAGGATTTAACGCTCCATCCTGCCAAACCCCTGAATGTTCTCAACCTGTTTTCTGCTCCGATTAAACCATGCTATCTTTTATTTGCCCGTTTTTCAGGCACAATGATCATTTTCCATCCGTCTTTTTCATGTACTTTAGAGTCCGGGGTATTCAAAAGCATCTTCAATCTTTGATCATTTTCTGAACTCTGGACTGAAGACGAAGCGGCTGTAACCTCAAAAGAAAAACAATCCTGATCAATCAGGTTATAACTCGTGTCATATATATTTACACAATGATAGGTAGTTCCTGTCTGTGCAAAATATGGAACCCAAATATATACGGCATTACCATTATTTGCCCAGCTTGTCTCACCTGCCTCAAGAGTGACAAGGTTGGTAAACATTAAAATCCAATTCCCGTCAGGAGTTTCTATGTATGGACATACATAAAAGGAATAGCTGGAACTGGTATTGTTGGTTGCTGAAGCATAAAATGGGCCTAAAAGACTGCCTTGGGGGACGGTAGCGCTTGAAGGGAGAGTAAGGGTGTGGGTGATGGACGGCGTTTCTGCAACGGCAGTTAGCTGAAAGTCAAAACTTACGTCGCTGCTGTCGCCTCTGGATTGATGCACCTCTACTGCTATTATATTTGTTCCGTCAACCAAATTGGAGATATCTGCCTCGGTCTTATACCAGGTAGACTCATTAGCCCCAACTACATCTGAAGATGCCCAGGTATTATACGTAATTTCCCCAGAGGACATATTTGTTCTGAATACTTCGACTCCGTTTAAGTAGACAATAGCTCCATCATCCCGAACAATCCTGAGCATAAGGCTATCATAGTCGGAGGCACTGGAAATATCAAACGAATGTCTGAAGTAGTAGCAAGAGTATTTGTTGTCAGGGTCAGCCCCGTATTCGACAACCGTTTCTTCGTCACCATCTCCATACCCTAGTTCTGCGGAGCCTGAAGACCAGCCGGAATCATCATATGAGAGTTCTTTCCAGCCTGTGCCCAGGTCTGTGCCTGTATCGCTGTATCTCCAGACCGCCCCAACTGGTATCAGATCCACCACATTTGTTAGATAGAGTTTTACGCCTGCGACGAGGTCGCTTGAATCAGAGTCCCTATTCCAGTTGCCTATGACTAAAAGATTCCCGCCTTCGTTCAAACTGCCTATATAGTCACTGACATCAATGATATCAAATTGGGGGTTGAGATCTTCATCGCCGTTTGCCTCGTGGCCGCCGGTGGCAGCCTTGTCCCAGTAATCGGTTGAGGATATTGTTGGAGAAGTTGAAGAGTTGTATATCTCTGTGCCGTTGAGCCAGATGGTAAGGGCATCATCATAGTCGACACCGAGCTTCATGTATGGGTAAACATTTCTGTCATATACTGTGAAAGGAATTCGCAAAAAGACGCCATAGACCTGCTCGTCGCCATCGCTGCTCGGATCCGGGTCTATTTCCTGATTGATCCATCCCCAGAGATCCGGGTTCGTGCTGTCGTATCCTACGCCGAGCTCGCCGTCGTTCCAGCCAGCCCCCACGTCATCGAAAGCGTCCTCCCACCAAGGTCCATAGGCAGCCCAATCCGGATTGGGCTCAACATTCGCTGTATAGTCAACAAAATACCGGCAAACTGTTCCTGCCCCATCAGCGGTATTGACCAGAATCTGCGTTTCCATATCTGATCTTGTGACAGTGGTTTCCACGGACGAGTCCCAGCCGAGAGATGGATCTTCTCTCACTATACGAATCTGAAAACCATTGTCGTCATCGCAATGCGCGTAACCAAGCGTGGCGAAGTTGTCCCATCCGGGATCGGGATCGGTGTCCACATGAGCCCCGCAGACGCCCGTATTAACTTGGAAGACGCCATCATGCTCCGCGAGATCATAGACATGGGTATGTGAAGTAAAGTAGGCGATAACCCTTTCAGTCCTCAACAGATTGAAAAACTTATCTCTATTTGTCTCATCTGCATCCAGTGAGTCTCCCACGTGGCGGCCAACGGGATAGGCTGGTTCGTGGCCGACAATAATTTTGTAAGGGCTGGTTGATGAGCGCAGGTCATCCTTTATCCATTCAAACAGTGGATCGGGAATATAGCCTCCATCGCCGCTGCTATACCAAAAGTAGGCATCATTATCCGTCCCGTCCCAGTATTCGTTTATTACCACGACATGGATGTCTCCTGCGTCGTATGAGTAGGTGGTCTCTGATGTGCCGGCCGGTCCGGCTGTTAAGTTCCAGTCCGGATAGATAGAAAACTTGGCCCGTATATCACTCATGACTCCTGCTGCTTCAGCCTCATGATTCCCGACACACATAAAATGAGGAAGACCGGCCAGATCCGAATCGCCGTAAGCAGTATCAAGGGCGCTAATGGTGTCTATGTCACCGCTGTTTTGAACACAATCCAGTGGCAGCCACTCAGAAGGTATCTGCTCATCGGCCTGGTTGAAATCTTCGGTCAGGGCTGCCTCTCCGCCTGAATAGCTGCCCGGCCGGGGATCAGAGTATATAAAAATGGTGGAGCCTTGTACCTCTGCCGGAGTTAGAATCGACAAACCAGAAACAAGTAAAATAGCCAGTAATACTAAAGTTGCCGCAAAAGCTGACCTTGTCTTTGCCATTTTTTCCTCCTTTCCCTCTATTTTTTTGGTCAAAAATTTAAAGGAAACGCACTTTTTTTCTACCTGTTTTAAATTTTACACAAAGATTATACACCACCCTATTTTTAATGACATCAAAGTTTATTATGGTTTTTATCGTCCTGATCAATGCAAAAAGCTAATTAATTTTATACCTTGGAACCTAAAAGCAGATGCTTGAAAAAAGTCTTTGCAGCCTTTACATTTCTCTTGATTTCCCTGGGGTTTTTTATCACCTGTTTTGTCTTATACAAGAAATAACCTGGTCTCAAATAAAAAGCTCGCCGCGCATAATCGCAAAATCTTACAAGCTCTTCAGAAGAAAGCTCTTCTGTCCTGATAACTGTATTATGAAGACCCCCAGGTGTAAGCCATTTTGAAAAATCATCGGTAGCTATCAACCCCCTTTTTTTATACCAATCATAGGCTTCAGTTCCTGGATAGACCATTACCGGATAAAATTGAGCTGTATCAGGTTTCAGCCTCTTGGCAAGTTCTATGGTTTGTTTCATTGTTGCATTATTTTCTCCTGGTAATCCAGCCATGAAACATCCATGAATAAGAATTCCTGCCTTTTTAGCATTCTTCATGAATGCTGTCATTTTTTCAATTTTAACATTCTTTTTCATATTATCAAGGATAATCTGGCTACCGCTTTCAAATCCAACGCATAATGTTCGACACCCAGCCTTCTTCATTTTTCTCATGGTTTCAAGATCAAGCCCGACTCTTGCATTTGTCGTCCATGATATATTGATTTTTCTTTTTATTATACAATCCGCCAGATCATTACATCTTTTTTTATTAGCTGTTAATGTATCGTCTTCAAAAAATATTGCTTTTGCCTGCGGAAAATGTTCAACTATGTACTTCATCTCATCAACGACATTTTCAACGCTTCTTAAACGAAAATGTCTTCCCATGAGTGTCTGGGGATAGACGCAAAACGTGCAGCGAAAAGCGCATCCTCTGCTTGTTGTAACTGTTACCATTGGATAAAATGCATTAGGATTAAAATAGTTTTTAATATTTAAAAATTTTTTGTAAACTTTACTTACAAATGGCAATTTATCCAGGTTTTCTATATATGGTCTCCTTGAGTTGTGAACAACCTTTCCATTCTGTCTAAAGCTCAATCCTGAAATATTTTGTAAATTACCCTCTTTTTCCAGAGTGTTTGCAAGGTCTAATATTGTGTAGTCGTATTCATGTACAGCGACCGCATCAATTCTATTATCAATTTGCAAGGTTTCTTCAGGAAGTGCTGATACATGTGTTCCAACAAGCACCACAAATGCATTTGAACAGATATCTTTTAACTGACCTGCAACATTAATATCGTTATAAATGCTTGGAGTACTTGTATCCAAAACAATAAGATCTGGTTGATATTTCCTGGCTTTTTCTATAACATCATACAAAACATAACCATCAGCCGGAGCATCCACTAAATCCACATCAAAACCATTTTCCATCAAAACACCTGCCGCATAAGCAAGCCACATAGGAAAATATAATGTTCCGCTCTTTGTAACTGCCGGACTTCGCTGTGGTCGGGAAAATTTTTTTAAAAAAGGAGGATTCAATAGTAAAATTTTCATTAAGTAACCTTTCGTGTGACTTCATCATACTGTCTTAACTGGTCAGTCATAACCCCCAGCTTTCCTTTAAATTCAATTTTATCATTTTCAAAAAGCTTCTTTGGCGGTTTTTCAAGCATGGAATGAATCTGTATTTTCTTCATGATAATAAACCTCATTTATCTACAATTTGATTTTCGAAAAATGGATAGTCAATTATCCCCTTTTTATAGTTATCCGCCATTTTTTGTAAAATCATGCCATAATGACAAGGATATCTTACCAAGTATTTTTCAAAAATTTTTGTGTATCTATTAACATTCTTCTCTAACGAATCTTTCTTATTTGCCGAATATTCTAACTTTAATGGCGATTCAATTATTAACTCATTGATATTACCCCTTTTTCTTACAACAAAGCATGGCAGAGCTGGAGTTTTGGAACTCATTGCCAAATTTATAGATCCTGTGGAAAAGCATACAGATGTGTCAAAAGTTTTAACGGTTATCCAGTTTTTTCCCAAGTGACCATCACCAGCAATAGATACAATTTCATTATTTCTTAGTGCCTTAACCAAGATTTTTATAAAATCCCTATCGGTTCGCACCATTTTTACCGGCAAATTTTCAGATAGACGTTCTCTAACCCTGAAAATCCTCCTGCGTATTTTACTTTGAATCTCTAATCGTGGTTCTCCAGCTATTTGATTTACCGTATATCCCATAAATCCCAGTATAGCAGATGCCAGCATGAAAGAGCCGAAATGCGGATTAAGAAGAATTACCCCTTTACCCTTCGACAGCGCTAAATCAAGATGGTCTTTCCCTTTAATCGAAACCAACTTTTGGATTTTATCTTTGGTTAATCTCCCATAAAATAGATTTTCCATCTGTCTTTTTGTGTAGATGTCAAAACTACGCTTAGTAATTCTCCTGATTTTTACTATGTCATATTTATTGTTAAAAAGAGTTATTAACTCTTCCATCACTGCCTTTTTCTCTTTGAAAGCGATGATATAAAATAGAGGGGAGAGAAGCCCGGCTATCAGATATACAGTCTTTACAGGCAATCTCTCAATAATCAGGCGTAAAGGAAACCAGATAGTCCATAACAATAAAGATTCTATGCAATTCTTTAAAAATATCATTGATTATATGTTACATCAAACTTTGTGAATAATCCGGCCTGAGTCATTTTTCACGCATTTTTATTTTGGCCCTTTATTTCCGCCTATTATGAATGTAATGCGCGATAAGTATAAATTCAGGAAAAATATCATCAAAAACCTCTTCAGGAATACTAAGATTAAATATATCTTCAATCCTAAACACCAAGTCAACAAAATCTACCGAATCAAAATCGAAGTCTTTATCAAGTTGAGTTGTCTCAGAAATATCTGCAATAGTTTTTTCAGGCAATTTATATTTACAAATATCAATGATGATTTCCTTCAACCTCAATTCTATTTCACGGTATGTTAATTTTTCTATATGATTATCCATCATCACCTTTTTTAATTATTATAGAAATGGTGCTGCTTGATGGTACAAAACAAGATTGGAGAATGTATCTTTGTACAGGGGGTAAGACACAAGCAGAATATCTATTTTTCAGGTTGAAGGTTTGAGGCAAAATCTTACTGTGCATTGACAAAAGCAATGCTGCAGTCCGGATAACTCCAAATGCAGGAAAACGTCCAATTATAGGTCCAATAGAACCAATAGGTATTAGATAAAAATCCTCCTCAAGTGCCTGTTTGAGACCGTCCATTTCCCATTTATCTCGGAAAAAACTATTATCTGCATCTGAAATTATATAATCAACTTGTTTTTTCGAAATCCCTGTAACACTTAAGACTTCATTAACTGACGAAATGATATCATTATGTTTTATAGAAAAGTCTACAATTTCACCATAAATAGACGCACCTCTATCCTTAGCCTGCCGTTTAGTTTCCAACAATAATGCCCCTGCTCCTTCCCCAGCGATATACCCTTTGCGAAACACATCAAAATCAGAGATTTTTCTATTATTTTGCAGATAAGAATGGATTGAAGGGTGGTATTCGTCTACTCCGATCACGATAATTGTTTCCGCATAGTGACTTTTTAAAAATTGCACAGCACAGCACAATGCAATCTCGGCGGATGCTTCACCCTGGCTAACAGTAATGTTTACTCCTTGCAGATTCAATTCTATTGCAAGGACACCTCCTGGTTCATTATGGATTACCCTGGAAAAGGAGCGGGGAGGGATGGATTTTGCCTTGTTTTCCAACAAACTTTGTAATACTTCGTTTTGGCTAGCAAAGTTACCATAGCCGGTTCCCACAACTACTCCTATCTTTGCTGGATCATAGTCTTTTAACAAAAAATCAGCATCAGAGAGCGCCTGAATGCCAGCCGCCAGCGCCAGTTCAGACATCCTCGTTGTATATGTCTTTCTTCTCAACGTTTTGACCATCCAAATCGAATCATCTGCGAATATTATGCCCCTCTGATTTATGACAGAAAAGCAGTCTTCTTTATATAGTTGATCATCCTCATAATGTTCTCCACGAATAATTGAACTGCAAAATGTATGCTTATCAATTCCAGCAGGGCATATGACTCCTATTCCTGTACAAACAACATTTTCCATATTATCAATGCTCAAAAAAAATACCTTGCGTATTTTATAATACCGCTTTTTTCAAAACGCATGTACTATTTACACCCCCACCTCCAAAGGAATTGCATAGTGCAGCTCTCACGACATGGCTACGGCTTTTGTTGGGAACATAATCCAAATCGCAAATCCGGTCTTTATGTCTATAATTAATAGTAGGCGGGCAGATATTATGAAAAACAGAAAGGGTAGTAGCCAAACATTCTATCGCTCCTGCTGATCCCATGCAATGGCCGATCATGGACTTATTTGACGATATCGGTATATCGTATGCACGGCCCCCAAAAACTTTCTTGATCGCTTTTGTTTCCATTTCGTCATTAGCAATGGTGCCAGTACCATGGGCGTTAATATAATCAATCTGATCTATGCTTAATTTCCCCAGACGTAATGCTTTCTCCATAGCCAAGATAGCCCCACGTCCCTCAGGATGCGGAATGCTCAAGTGAAAGGCATCACATGCAGTTGAATATGATGTCAGCTCTGCATATATATTGGCCTTCCTCTTTAGCGCATATTCAAGCCTTTCCAGGACAAGAAAAGCCGCACCTTCGCCAAGGATAACACCTTTGCGTTTTGCATCAAAAGGGCGACATTTCTCCTTTTCCATTGCCCTTACTGCACAAAAAGTGCTAAAATTGAGACGGCAAATAGTATTACTTCCCCCTGCAAGGACTATATCAGCTTTACCTGATGTAATGAGATCTCTTCCAATTCCAATCGAATTCAGACTAGATGTGCAGGAAGTTGAAACAGTAATTGCAGTACCTTTTAAATAAAAGTACGAGCAGATTACATCTGCAATTCTGGACAGCTGGAGATGGAATAAGCCTGAGTCACTTTTTATAGAGTCATTAGGGGTACCGTGTATTAAGACATTTTCAAAAGAAAGGAACCCTCCTTCATTAGTGCCAACCACCACCGCCGGATGTTCATGAAGGTCATTTAAGTGTAGGCCTGCATCTTCAAGAGCCTCTTTGAAGGCGAACAGAGCAAACTGAATACACCTGTTATCGTCCTTTATTACTGATTCATCCAGATAGACTTCAGGGCTCATCTCTTTAACTTCACAGGCAATATTTCGATTAAAAGGCGAGGTATCAAATAATGTTATCTTCCCGCAACCATTTTTTCCATTAACCAAATTGTCCCAAAAAGTATCCTTGTTATGCCCTAAAGAACATATGATCCCGAGACCAGTTATAGCGACTTCAGGCACTTTGAGACCTTTACATAACTCATAATTTTTCTTATAATTATATTTTTTCCTAAAATTAAGCAACGCGTTTCACTGATCGGGCTTCATCCTAATACCTTGATTTTATTAAGAGAAATACCGATCCTTGCAACACCCTTTAATTAACGATGAGCCTTTTAACTTTGTGCTCTTATAAATATTTTTTTTACAATCGGTTTGATTCTTTCACGCAATGTATAGGCAACAAAAATCAATAAACGATCAATAAGCGGGTGTGAATGATCATAATAAAAAAGTTCGGACAGCTTTTTCTCCTTCTCAGGAAAAAGGTTTGTATCTTTTTTTAAATAACCATTTTGAATAACCATTTTGTGAATAGCAGTATGGGGTTCAATCCGTATCCACCCAATGCTCCCACCACCTTTGAATCTCAGGATGAGAGGGATTTTAAAGTTGAGTATAAAACTCTGGATAATTTCACGAGGACTCATCTCCGGCAGGATAAATAGATTAAAACCTGCCCTGACCTTGTGTTTTCGCACAAGAAGGATGCACTCATCAATGTCGTTCCTCGTAATCCCCTTTTTCAGAATTGCAAGGGCTTTGTCATTCGCAGCATCAGGTGAAAAACCAAAATGAATGCAGCCAGCTTTTTTTGCAGCAAGAAGAAGCTCTTCGTCCATGTTCTTAATCTCATACCAAGCAGTCCACTTTACGTCGAGGTTCCTTCTGGTAATCTCTTTACAAATTTCCATTGCATGTGATTTGGGGACATTGAAAATATTATCAACAAAAAAAAACGTCTTTATTCCGAAGCTGATAAGACTCTCTATTTCGTCAACTACAGACTCCGGTGTACGGATTCTCAGCTTTCTCCCTGTCAGAAACGGATACCCACAGTAGGAACACTCAAGTACGCACCCACGCTTAGTCTGGATTCCTATGTTGCAAGCTGTTGCCCCGATATACTTTTTTATGTCAATAATGTGACTCTCCCTTGCCGGGGCAGATAATTTCCTAAAATCCGGGAGTGCCCTTTTCCCTGTAAAAACAACAGAATTTTTTCCCTTGATATAAATCCCTTTTACCGAGTCAGGAGAATCTATGTTGTCAATAAGTTCCGGGGTCGACTCATCACCTTCAAGATAAATACCAAAATCAAACTCAGGAATACGTTCCATAATTTCCCTTGCAAAAACGGAGTACCCGGGACCGCCCACAAGGAGTTTGATTCCAGGACTCACCTTCTTTATAAGCCTGGCAGTAGGCTGAACAGTATTAAAATAATAAAATATATCGGTCCGCTGTGTAGTATCTATGTTTCGTATGGAAAGACCGGCAATATCAGGATCAAAATTAATGAGTTCTTCCTCAAGTTTCTTGTATGCCCGAGGTAAATCCCAAAAATTGAGATCAAGTATCCTGACTTCGTGTTTTTTCAAAGCCTGAGCGATGTAGCTGAGCCCAATGGGAAAAAGGGGAAACTTTTGGTCGCATATGCGCCCCAAATGTGACTGAATTAGCAATATCTTCATAAAAAAACAGCTTTTTTTATGCCGGATCAACAAGGCTGTATCCGAATAATAATTCGGACATAACCATGGACTCCAGTTCAGTTTAAATATCTGCTAAACATGTCTCGCATTAACTCAGCGCGGATTATTTTTTCAGGATTCGGGACTATTCCCTGTATTTGAAGTTCAAAAATGGTTTGCGAGGATTCAATAAAAAATTTCATTAAGTAACCTTTCGTGTGACTTCATCATACTGCCTTAACTGGTCAGCCAAAAAACCTAACTCTCCTTTAAATTCTAAAGCTCGGTTAGGGCAGACAAGAAAACAATAAAGACATTCAATGCATCTGTTTTCTTTTTCGTTTATCTGATCAGGTAGTTTTAATCCTATAGGGCAGTAGTCAGCACATTTAGTGCATCCTTTTTCACATAAATTTTCATTAAAAGACAAGCCTTCAAATTTCATTTCATTCTTTATAAAATTATCTTGTCTTAAACCTGACAAAAAAAGAAGATGACCAAAAAATTCTGTGGACGCCAAGTAGCTAAAAAACCTGGTGTTGCGTATGGCAAGAAAATACTTCTGTCGCTTGGGACTATGGATAAACGAAGCAAAAAAATTTGCCTTTGGCTTTTCAAATTCGCTTATAAAAGCGTCTATGTCTAAGCTTTCAATATACTCATGATAGTCTTTCGTTATTATGCCTTCATCCTCGGCTAATTTAAGCGTAGTTACTAATCGGTGATCAAACTTTGCAAGTTTAGCACATAATAGATCTATAAGAAATGGATTTGTCCCAACAATCAAAATGCCAAGATTTTTAGGTATACCTTTTGTAGGACCAAGTCCCTCCATTGCAATGAGCCCGTCAACAATATGAAGGTGTGGTATCACTTTTTTGTTGATATTCAGTATGTTTCGGGCAAGGTCTTCGTGGGTCTTCTTTTTATTTTCCTGACCGACAAGGCATCCAATGAGATTTTTGAGGCAGACACTCATTCCAGCCTCGAAATGGGTCTTGAATTTTGGCATATTGATTATAAAATCGGCATTACATAATTCTTCTGCCACTCCCGCTTTAACTCCATCCTCAAAATTTATATAAACAGGCTCTGAAAAGTTAAGGTCTATTACTTTGACACCATAATATTTAGCCAGATTGTCCACCTTAAGACGTGAAATGACGCTAATATTATTTCTATAATAACCACTGTTAGTTCCCTCTCCGATTACAATATTATAGTATCCTTTAACTTTTAGAAACTGAATAAGCGCGCTTAATATTCTTAGGTCGATAGTATTGCCGGTCAGCGCATTCATATTTGCGTTTAGATTCGGCTTGAGAAGAATTTTTGCATCCTTTGATTCAGGCAGCAGATTACTGTAACATTCTAAAGTGTTAAACAGTTTCTCCTTAATATTATTAAAGGAACTGCATTTTATTATATTCAAAGGAAATTCCAACAAAAACTCCTGCTATTTCTATTCATATCCGATTAATCTGACTGCATGGTCATCTCACACCTCTTCTTCCACTAGGCGGAGGGCCTTGAGGTGCTTCATCCTTATCTATATAACCGTCATTATCCCTGTCAAAACGTTTGAACACCTGATCGGGGCCTGGAAACTCCTTCATTGACACACGTCCGTCGTTGTTTGTATCGAATCGGCCGATAAAATTCCCGTCAGCTTTGCCGCGAGGCTGTCTATGCCCTCTGGCGGGCGGCAACAGTTTTTTCTCCTGTATAATTTTTATTTCGCCCTTTTCTACCGATTCCTTTGAAATAGTAATATAATAGTTCTCTACCTCTTTGTCTTTAAAGGTTATATCAAGATTCAAAACCGTTCTGATATTACCAGATTTTTCTTGATCTTTTTTAATAAAATGATACTTCCACGCCTCTTTATCATCCTCATAACTCTTTGCAGATGGTTCTCCAAGCATAGAAAGAATCTCATCTTTCGAACTCTTTCCCTTTTCAAGATTTGAAAATGTCCCAAATGTTGTACAACCACAAAGGAAAATGCCTGCCGCCAAGACTATCAGTATTCTTTTCATAATAACAAATCTCCTCCGGAACCTTTATTGACCTGTTCCTAACGTTTATTTCGGTAAAGTGTTTTGTCAATTGCGCTGATCATCTGTTTCACATCAAGCCTGTTTCCCAGAAATTCATTGATTTTTTTACAATGATAACGCCTATTTTGAATAACTTCATGATATGTGACATGCATGACATCAAAATTGGGCTGATCGGCAAGCCATTCTTTTATATTTTTCAGATGTACGTTGAATTTTTTCGATAGTTCATCATCTGTTACGCTGCTGCTGTCTTTTCCTCTCCTTGCAAGCATTCTGGCTTGAGAGGCAAGAATTTCTTCCATATTTCTATGCATGAAAATGACTTTGTACTCATATTCAGAAGGCAGGTGTTTGAGTAATATTGAAATGATTTTTACTGCTTTGCCTTTTGCCTCGGGAAGCCAGGACTTATCTTTTTCAAGCTTTTTTACACGCTCAAATTCGTAATAACCCTTTGGATTATCATTATCGGGTTTTCTAATATGATCTGTAAAAGGAGCTAAACCTCCGGCTTCAAGCATTCTCATCATCATAGATGTACCTGACCTTGGTAGCCCTGAGATAATAACTGTTGAATTTTTTACCCGATTCTGCTTTCTTTTGAATAGGTTGAAAAAAATATTCATACAAGACAACCTTTGAATGTTTTTATAACTATTTTGCTATTTCAATTCGTTATCATGTTATGTTTTGTATTTTTCAATGGCTTGAAGTGTAGCATCAAAGACCTCAGAAACCGATATTTCCCTCATGCATCTCTTGTCGTGTGGACAATGTGGGATATTAAGACCGCAAGGGCTGCAGGAAACCTTACTGGTAACTGGAAAATTTTTTCTGCCCCCAGGGCCTGTTACATGGGCTGATGTTGGACCATGCATGTGAACCGTGGGTATTTTCAGTGCACCTGAAATATCAGAGGGACAAGAATCCATTCCCACTAAAACATCACATCTTTGAATAATTGATGCTGCCTGGAGAAGTGATAACGACGTATCGCTAATCACCCCTTCCTTATTTTCCATCATGGAAATAATATAATCAAGAGTCTCTTTGTCATCATCTGTACCTATCAACCATATTCTGATGTTGTCATAATGCTCAAACAAACGATCTCCAAGTTCAGCAAACTTTTCAGCCGGCCAGTTTCTGTAATCATTAAGACATACAGGGTGTAATCCTACAAAAACATCATAATCTGAAATTTTATGTTTTGCAAAGAAAATGTCTGCAAGCTTTCTGCTTTTTTCAGGCAGGAAAAGCTCGGTATCTATGCAGTCTGAAAGATCAATGCTAAAAGGAGCTGCAGGTTTAATGGCCCTGACAATAAGGGGCTCATCCTTTTGCCAAATGAACTTGTCACTATCTTTGTGCCCCCTGACTTCTACTGGTTGATCATGGTAGTTGGTGGGAAGAAAATAATGGTCATTTATGTATCCGCTGACAATGTTAGCCCCGCAGAACGCAGCAATAACATTATTTCGGACACTGGGGCTAAAATTAATCACAAGATCGAACTTTTGCTTACGACATTTTATGGCAACCTTAATAAGCTTGAGATATGATGTGATATTATCAACTCCAACAACTTTGTCGAGGTTCGGGTTGTACTTGACCATATCAAGGGATTTTGCTTGAACCATCATATGGATAACAGCATTTGGGAACCTCTTCCTAATCTGTCTGATACATGGAGATGCAATTATTGTATCACCAATATCCTGCACCTCCACCAGCAGTATTGTTTGCACTTGATTCAAGGGGAAATGGGGCTTGTTGCTATTTAAAATGATATCAATAAATTTGACAATACGAAAATAGAGATATCTGAAAAACGTTCTTAAAATATTCCTTATCCTGGTTTGCATAAATTTCATTGTTTTGTAATCTATTTAGCCTTTCATTATCTTAAATGGTTATAGAAAACTGTAAAATGGAGTCGGGTTCTTCATCTCCCAGAGCAATTCGTTGAGCGGAGAATTGCGGCAAATATGGCCACAAGGGTTTTGGTTGGTGTAATAAAGAACTTCCTTTCTTCTTTCACTCTCCCATATTTCTTTTAAAGAATGATTGTTGAGATCGCCCAGCCAGTAATTTTCGTTGCCTTTCTTGTCTACACAGTACCATACATTGCCATCTGCCTCTATGTATGGGGAAAAGGAAGTCAGACATTTAAAATTTACTCTTTCGTAAAAATCAGTGCCATTAATATAATTTTCAAACTGATCATATCTTACGTTGACCTGGAAACCCTTCCACTGCTTGTTGCCGTCTAAATTTTTTATCCTGTCAAGCCATTCAGCCATTCTAATTTTAGCATCCTTATAATTTGGATAATAATAATCAAAAGGAATTGCCGGCTTGATCTGCTGATAGTCCACTCCAATTGCAATGGAAAGATTTGTGCAGGATTCAATCTCTTTTTCATTCTCAGGACATACAACCATCTGGGTACCAATGGAAATTTGAGAATCAACCTCTTTTTTTAGTCTAACAAGTTCTTTTAACCCTTCAGTGGCCTTATTAAGGTCTTTTACGCCATGAACTGCTTTTCGCACTTCTTCGGAAGCAGCATCTAAACTTATTCTTATCCATGTAACTGTATCCACAATGGTTCTGCACAGATCTGGCGTAAGTCTGCTGCCATTGGTATTCATTCCAATGTAGAGTCCTGCTTCATGCAATTGTTGTAGAAACCAGGGCAAATCTTTATGCAGTGTCTGCTCCCCACTTCCGGAAATCACCACAGATCTGACATTCATTTCTTTAACATTGGAAACGAACTTTTTTAAAATATCCTTGGAAAGATAGCTGTGACGGTCTACTTTTTTAGGAGTGATGGAACACCAGCAACAATTGTGGTTGCACTGGGAGGTAATGCCTATCTCTATTGATATGGGATAAATGTCATTGCCCATGTACCATTCATATAGTTTTGGAATATGGCTGTAAATTTTAAATGGATTTGCAGACCAATAACTTTTAAATTTTTTTTGGGAGTCTGGTTTTGCTATTGGTTTGTTGTTTTTATGCATGGGTCAAAATCCTTTCAATAACATAATTAATTTGTTTCTCTTCAATTCCAGGGAATACTGGAAGAGACAGGATTTCTTCTGCGGATTTTTCAGCAATGACAAGACTGATATCACTCTTCCATGGTTTCTGTCTGTGGATGGGTACAGGGTATTGAACTACACTCACTATGCCGTCTTCTTTAAGTTTTTGTTGAATCTCATCCCTGTTTTCAATACAGATTACATACAGATGATATACATGTTTTGCTCCAGGAAAAATCTTTTGTATTCTTATCTTTGGATGATCCTTAAAAGCTTCATTGTAGAGTGATGCATTCTTCCTTCGCAACCCATTCCATTTGTCAAGCATCTTCATTTTTTCCAAAAGAAATGCAGCATTAAATTCACTCATTCTATAATTATATCCCATCATCACGTGATCATGTATAGACTTCTGCCCGACATCATGGAGAATCCTGACTTTTTCGGCGAGTTCTGCATCATCTGTAAGAACCATTCCGCCATCAGACATACCGCCCAGGTTCTTTGTCTGAAAAAAACTGAAGCAGGAGAATACTCCAAAAGAACCCGCTTTACAACCATTTAATTCAGCTCCATGGGCATGGGCAGCATCTTCAATCACTGGAATCCCAAACTGTTCCAGGGTTTTCATATCCAGAGGATTTCCATACATATGGACAGCCATGATAGCCTTGGTGTTTTTGTTAATCAGGTTTGACGCACTGTCAAAATCAATGTTCAGTGTTTCCGGATCAATGTCGGCAAATCGTACAGTTGCGCCTGTATAGTGAACAGCAAGTGCGGTTGCTGCAAATGTATTGGTGGGACAGATTACCTCGTCGCCATGCCCTATGTTGAGCCCAACAGTTGATAAGTGCAAGGCTGCCAGACCTGAACTGCATGCAATTGCGAACTTTCTTCCGCAATAATCGGCAAATTCTTTTTCAAATTTTTGCACATAACGACTATTAATAAAAAATCCTGAATCATAAATTTCGTTAAAACAGGAAAACACTTTTTCCTTTATGGGTTGATGAAGCAGATCAAAAGTTAAAAAGGGAACTTTCATTTGTTTTCTCCCATGAATTATATTTTTTATTTTGTGACCATTTTGGCCATTTTAGATTCATCAATTAACACGCCAGGTTCAAATTCCTCCCAGAACTCCCAGAGAGATGGGTAGGTGCGGATATATTTCTCCAATATTCTGATATACTGTTTCATGACGTCAAAGTAGTCTCCATTTTCAACATCAAGGGGAGATTCTATGATAATTCTGTGTCTGTGCTTATTCCTTATTGCAAATATGGGAAGAATTGCTGAACCTGTAAATTTCGCAATGGCTATGCTTCCCGTTGGAAATAACATTGTTCTGCCAAGAAAATTAAAGGAATGATAACCTTTATCCATGTGCTGCTTAAGACCGATACCGTCCCCTGTAAGGAGGAGTATTTGATTTTTCTTTAGTCTTTTCACTGCGGACCCAAGAAAACCTTTTGACGAAAGAAAATTAACAGGGAGTTTATTTTCAATAAAGATTCTCTGTTTTTGTGAAACGTTTTTTTGGACCCAGGTGAGTTCTTGGCGTTTCATATGATAGTGAAGCTGTGTCAGAGGATAACCCAGATGCCCCAGCCCTACCTGCAGAATCTGTTTTGCACCAAAGTGTGCAGTCATCAGAATTACACCGTTGCCCTTTGCAAGTTCCTGATCCAGGTATTCAATTCCTTTAAAATTTATAAAATTCCCCATATTTTTGGAGTTTATCTGTGGGTATTTTATAAATTCCAAAACATTTCTGCTGTGGTGTTGAAGATTCTGTTTGATTATCCTGTCTGCTTTTGACTGGCTGTATCCTAATGTTTCTATGAGGTTTGTTTTCATCCTTTCTATGCATTGTCTGCCCGATGAATAATAATCCAGGTTACCAAGTAATGTCCCCAGAGAATAAACAACGGGGAAAGACATTAACTTAACACCCCATCGTACCGGGAACCAGAAAAAAAGTCTTCCAATATCTTTTATAATATTTTTATGGGCAAGCATAAATGATCAGCGGCGTTTATTATTTTTTTCAGGGAAACAGAACAGACCATTAAGGCGTCTTTTTAATTTAATTATAACTCCATGTTTTAAAAAACTTAGCTCTTCATGAGTAAAAGTTCTCATTAAAAAAAGCAGTACCGTGTATATCAACAACCCGGTGATAATCAGTATTACCATATGAATATTGTCTGAATATTCAAGCAGAATGGCACCTAATACGCTACAGCAGAGAATTGGCTTGAGCACAATAAGATGCACCGGAATTAGTCCAAGATGTTTTGATACAAAATAAAAATTAGTTATAACAAGAATAACATATGAAAGCAAGGTTGCCCAGCAGGCTCCAAAATAACCGTATTTCTGCACAAAAATAAAACCCAGAGCTGAACTTACTGCCAGACACAGGCCATTGCTTACAATTAGAATATTTTGTTTTCTCATGGAAGTTAGAATAAAATCCAGCAACATATTTATAAAAAGAAGATTAATTGCCCATATTAATATCTTCAGTGGGGCAGCTGCTTTTGAAAAATCGGATCCAAAAGCAAGAAAAACGAACTCGTCTGCAAAGGCTGTTACAAATACACTGGCAGGCAATGTAAAAATAAAAATATATTTAACCATCCTGCGATAGGTGTCCCGCAAAGTTGAGAGTGATTGGCCTTCTTGAGCCATGCGTGAGAGAGTCGGGACATAAGCAAAGAGAAATGATCGTGGGAGCACAAGGCATTGCTGGATAATCCGTTGCGGGGCCTGAAAAAGTGAAACTTCAATAGTATCCCTGAGCAGTTTCAGGAAAAAAACAAAAATATTATTATAACCCTGAATCATGAAAACAGCGACTGCTATAGGGAAAGACTGCTTGATCAGATATGCTATTAAACCTGAATTAATGCTCCATACAGGACGAATAAATTTCATTTCCAGGATAATGATACTGAAAATGAAAGCTGTGGCGTTTGCAAAGGCAAATGCATGAAAAAAATATTTTCCATTCATATCGCAATAAGCAATAATAATAAACAAAATGATTATTAGAGAACGTGAAATTATCGTTGCTATTAGATCAAAATATATTTTTTCATATGCTACGTATACAGAACTGATGGTTTTTGTCATCACCTGTAACATTTGTGCTATTATGGCAATGGCGAATACAGAAATAGGGAAAAATGCAGTTTCACGAAATATGTGGGAAACTATAATTGCAATAATGCATAAGGATATTCCGACCGACAGGTTCAGCGCAAGACCTGAACAGACAAGAACAGAGGCCCGGCTCTTTCTAATAGATATGTCTCTTATCAGTATTCGTTCGATTCCGAAATTGATCATTGGTGCGAGCATAAAAACAATGGCTCTTATAAAAGCATATTCGCCAAATATTTCGATTCCAAGATATCTGGCAGCAAGAATTATCGTAATAAAACCTGCACCTAATTCAGCACCACGTGCAAGCAAGGAAAATATGGTATTTTTTACAAGTCTGCGGCTATTGGTCTGCATTATATTAATCCATATACACCAGTTCTTTGAGATGATTTTTTATATCATCATCATATTCAATAAGTTCTGGTACTGGAGTTTTTACAGGCTGTGCCTGTTCATAAGTATCAATGTATTTCACAGAATTGTTTTTAAGATAATCATCATTAATTATTTCTGTGATTATTTTTCCATCCATGTCCCTGCCGACTTCCATTCCGTACAGATAGAGCAGGGTTGGCGTGATATCAAGGATATGGGCGTTGTTAAGCTGATAAGTTTTCTTAATATCCGTCCTTTCATAATCAAAATTCTATCTTCATAGATGACCTCATGATATTCTGCTGTCTCCTTCAGAAACAATATCTTCAAATTTTATTTTAGCATTGCAATATTGAACTGTATAGCCATTTAATGAACTGGTCTGCAGTTTTTCATAAGGTTCCGTTGCGCCAAATAATTTTGATTCGCCTTAAAGTTTTATAATATAAAGATGGTAAGGGATAAATAATTATAAAAAATTTCAGGTTGTTCCGGCTTAAGCGTACTTTTGATTGAAAAGTGTGGGCATACATGTTCCTTTTTGATGGCAATCAAACCGGACAGAAAGGAGTTAACGTATGTCCACCAGTTTACTTTATCATGGATTTGGAATTCAAGGCTATCATTATGTTCGAACGACCTGCAATGACGGCCAGGTCATTTTTTTCTATTAAACCTGCACCGTTTTCGTTGTGCTGCCCAATTTGTGGCAGCAAGGATCTGAAACATAGAGGCACAATAACCAGGATGTTCAAAACCGTACCCATCGGAGCGAAGGCCGTATTTATTCAGCTTCCCGTTCAACGTGTTCAGTGTCTATGTTGCGATGCCATCCGCCAGGCGAAGCTACCCTTTGCCCAGCGGCGCAGAAATTACACAAATGCATTCGAACGGTATGCCTTGGCGTTATCCCGACATATGACCATTCTGGATGTTGCTAAACATCTGGGGGTCAGATGGGATGTTATTAAAGATATCCAAAAACGCTGCCTATCCAGAAAATCAATAACCACGCTTATAAAACGTGGTTTGAATTCGACCTATAAGGCCGTTCTCAGCAAAACCCATAGGGCCTTGCTGAAATAAGATTGAGTTGTTCCCATTTTT
>JAJSZP010000028.1 GCA_030262775.1 Deltaproteobacteria bacterium
AGTTCCACGCATCCAACGACGGCATAGTCTCTTGCGTGTTCAAGTTTAGTTCCCTGATTTTCAAGAACCTTAATGTCTGCAACATCATTGTGAATTGCCGGAACAGCTTTAGTGTTCACAATGACCTCAGCCACTCTGTCGCGATATTCTTTTGGATTCTTCTCATAGTGATAGCGGGCATTTAAGCTCGGATCTCTTGTTTTCAACAGTTCAGTGACCCTGAGCATGATATAGGTAAGGTCGTTCACGGCATCTTCGCCTTTTTTATCAACTCCGCCAACAGTTACAGCCGGTACTGTCCCTGCTCCACCGAACAGTTCTTCGGCTGTTTCAGGCACAAGATTCGTGTTATCGTTGAGTTTAAGCCAGAAACAGCCTGCCAGTTCCATGGTTTCTTTTACAGTCAGTATCCCCTTATTAATATCTTCTTTATAGAATTTATAGAGAATCTGGTCCAGCCTTCCAGGGCTCATAGCCATATTGATATTTTCAGCATGTATTGCCACCTGCACTATCCAAATGGAGTTAATGGCTTCCCGAAAAGTCCTCGCAGGCTTTGCAGGAACCAGGGCACATACCTCTGCCATCTTCTGAAAATTTTCTTTCCTGAATGGGTCGTGTTCCTTTATGGCAAGTTCAGCCGCCTTTTTACTGAGATTCTGTGCATACTCAATAACGCCTTGCATCGCTATTTGTACAGCCCGGTAAAACTCACGCTTCTGCCTGTTTTTTTCAGTGAGATTTTCGCTGCTTTTTAACTCTGCCTCATGTAAAGCAGCCTGTTCAATGATATATTCCACCCCTTTATCAAGAGCTACCCTGTAATCAGGCACTGTGTGGGAAATACAGCCTGCCTTGGTCGCGATAAAAAAGACAATGCGTTCAAATATTCTCATGCATTCAGGATTATTGTGTTTTTTCCTTGTATACTCAAGAATATTTCGTTCCATCCAATAGGGATTAATGTCAAAGTTTAACTCCTCAGCCTCCTTTTCAGAGAGTATTATGGGATTTTTTTTTCTTGTGCTTATGGTGTCAAGTTCCGGCCAAATCGTCATGCCAGTCCATTCAGGATAGACAGGCGCGCCAAAAGGCTTGGATGTAGTTGTCCCGGCCAGAAAATTGTCATCAAAAAAGAGGGGGGCCTTTCTGGAAAGAAAATACTTTGCCGCATTGGCGTACCTGATTTCCGCTGGTTCTTTATCGGAAGACATATCCCTTAAATACTCAGTGTAATATCTTGCCCGCTCAATACAGACCCTGGATTTTTCACTTAAAAGCTCTTTCCTTAATCGTTTGAGAAGGGGCAGGTTATCAAGAGTATATTCCTTTAACCTGATGTCCTGTAACGTCACAGTACCCATAATTTTTACCTCCCTTTCAATTTTTTTGATGGCATCGCAAAAATGTCCAATCTACTGCGTTGCAGTGGTTTTACAGGCACATATTGAAGCTCAAAGCTGAAAGAAAAAAATTCGATTTGGTACTGTTTTTTCCCTGAACCCTGATTTAGGCCGCACAGATTCCGTATAATGGCAGTATGTCACGAATCACGAACAGACGGTGCGCCTGTAATGCATCGTGAAACAGTTTCCAGTCACTGCCCAAAAACGAAGGATCATAAGGGAAAATGTCGGTTTTTTTATCTTTTATCTTTCGTGTCCCTAATGTCTGATGTTTCCATGACCCCGTCCTCTTAGGCCGATACTCTAATTTAATAGAAGGAAAACTGAAGTAACCATTACGAATGGCGCGAAGCCATTTGCGGTGACGATCATGTCCGTCCTCATCTGTAATGGAGCTAAGCAAACCCGTAATTTTGTCCCGGTCATTTACCGGCAGACCTGGAACGTTGGCCTCGAAATTTCCCGCACGGTAACGCTGCATGGCTTTGCACATTTCATTTGCTGCTTCTGAGAAATCTTTGGTATTATTCCGCCTTACGATATTTCCGTGACAGTCCTCGTAGTTCCATTTCAAATAAGGTCTGTCAGGATAGCTCAGCGCTGCACCATGGCCCAAGGGCAAAGCATCACCGACAAATTTCCCGGCTGCTTCATCAAATGCATCACCAAAAAAATTTTTGAGCCTTCCCCAAAAACCGGCATCAGGCTGGTCATTGTCATCAAGCGCCCGTATGTTGTTAACGTTATGAACGATACCGGCGAATCCCTGGTGTGCCCATGTATCAGCAAACACATGCATGGTGATGCCAAGCCGATGAAGTCCATAAAGGGCGTGCCGGTCCTCAATACATAATCGTACCATATCCTGTGCTACATAGCTGTTGGATCGGCAGATAATTTTTTCGACAAAGCTCCCTCCGGGGTTTTCACCTGGCTTTACGCCACCATTGCCGGGTAAAAAATGGAATGGTATCCATACAAAATGATTAGCCAGTTTCTGAAAATTTCTGTAGTCTAACATTTTGTGTGCAGAGCTGATATGAGAATACATAGCACCGTTGTTAAATCGGGTGGCGCCTGAGTTGGTAGCATCATCCACATATTGTGAACAGTAGGCAATGGTTTCAGCATCTCGATGAGCGAAACCGGCTAACCGTGAGACAGTGTATGTTACGCCATGATGAAAGTCTATCTGCATTTGTTTTCCCTCCCAATAAACTTAATTCTAACTACTTAATAATATTGCAATTCGGCTATGGTCAAGTTTATTCCTTTGGTTAATTTGCAAAGCAATGTAATAGGCTCCTTTACAACTTGGTATTTATCAGAGATCTTCTTCCACTAAAGCCTATTTTTTCGTATCAAAGAGGATGAACTCTTTTACAGCGTGCCAGTCATCATCCATTAACATAAAGTAGCCGAAGTTTTCATATTTGTACACGTCAGGGTCTGTTCCCGGGTCATATGGGATTTCTGGCCTGGTGGAATAGACCAACTGGCCAAGATACAATCCATCGGCTATTCTTACTACTTCGTCGAAACATAGGTGATCAGGGGGCATAGTATGAAATTCAGGCCAGCGATAATTGAACTGGAGGAGCTCCTTTTCCCTGTTTTCAGGGTTAAATGACTTACCATTTGCCGCGATAAAGTAAAAACTTTTTACGTGAATTCCCTTCCTCCTCTCCTCTTCATCTGGATACTTCACGACCATTCCTGTCTTATCCAAATGCTCGATAAAAGCGGTAGCAGGAAGAGAAAGGTCAATGTCCTTTCTATACGTATTTGCGCCGAGTATGATAGGTTCCATCCCTTCATAGTACCGTGTATTATTTCCTATGTACCTTTTTATATCATCCACCGTGGTGCTGGTGAAGGTCTTGCCTGACCAGGGAGAAAATGGCCTGACCGCCGGATATAGATCGTTCAGGACACTCCGGTCAAATTTCTTCAAAAAGCCGGCATTTTTGAAAGACACAACGCCTCCGTGCAAAAAGCCGTTAATACCGTCAGGCCGTTCACCACACATGAAGATCTTATGCAGCTCATCAAAATATTTGTCTTTGAAGGAATCTCCTTTTTGGATGCCCTCATAAATATCCTGAAGATAGTGCAGAATGGTTGGCCGGTCTCCCAGTGCTTCTTGAATGACTTTGCCCTCCGGGCATTCTATGAAGGTAAACGTGGTAAACTTTTTATCAAGGTCATCAGCCATCGTATAAGTCAGATCCGGAAAGAGTTTGTTCTTTTCATGAAGCCACGTGTCGTCCATGAGGACAAAATACCCGAAATTTCTGTACTTATAATCTTTTTCTTGCACTTTTGGACTATATTTTTCAAAAAGATATTTTGGGGCAGTGGCGTAGTAGAGCTTGCCCAGGTAAAGGCCGTTTGATATTTCTACTATCTCGTCTATAAGAAGCCTGTTGGGAAGGCGGTTCGACAGGCTCTCCCATCGATAGTTCAGGGCCATGACTTCCTTTTCCGGACGTTCAGGGTCTAGTGAAAGAGCTTTCTGAGCAATGAAAAGTCCGCCTTTTGCGTGTATCCATGACCGCTGTCTTCTTTCAGGATTTGGAAGAGTCTGCATGTCTATGACAGCGGAAAGGAGATAGTTCGAAAGTTTATTTACAATGTTTTTGTTTTCCTTCCTAAAAGAATTTATTCCAAGACAGGCCGTTTCTTTGCTGTCTTTAAAGCCTTCTGTCAATTCGTCCAGTCTCTTCTGATTAATTTTTTTGAAGTTTTTGCCTGCCCAGGGAGATGTCTTGGAAAACACTCTTCCGTAAAGGGCCTGAATGATGTCAAGCTCTTCTCCGATCCCAAGTTTTCGACGGGCATCTTCAACCACTGTGTAAATATTGAGCCCTGTTTTGAGACTGATGGTAATGCCGTGGTAATAGCCGTCCATAGCCTGAGGAGTCCTGCCGCAAAGAAAGAGCATATCCAGTTTTTCCCCAATCTTTCCATGGGATTTGTCCTTGTTCAGAATTTCTGTGTAGTAATGAATGAGTTCTAAAGGGTTTTTTTTGCCCTTCATATCTTTTCCCAATATTTCCTGAAGAAGCGGATCTTCCATGTTACATGACTCCACAAATGTAAAAGGAAGTGTTAACTCAACATCTGGAGAGGTTCCAGCCATCTTATCTGTCATTCTGTAGCAGGCAAAAAGAAATAACATTATTAACATGATACATATTAGTTTTATTTTCACAATATTACCTCCTTTGGGGATAGAGTTTTGGAATGTTTTCATCCAATATAAAGTTTTTTACGTCTTGATTTACAGTCAGTTTAACCTTCACCGCGTATGTAAAACAGTGAATGTTACATAAAAATGAGCTTGCAGCTTACTGTAGATTTATATCTTTGTAATTAATCTGGGCCACCGTTATAAAAACGATCGGCGACAACAAAAGTAAATCACACCATTTTGTGTTAACATAGATCACATTGCTTTAGAATTTTTTAACAATAGGATACAGCAAAGGCTCCGACGTAACCGGGTGGTTTATATAGGCCCCTATAAACTCTGATATGGTTCTACATAACCCTGTATTATCTATTCAAAATCATTAGTTATAGGCTTTAAGAAAATAGTATCTGAATTTTAAGAGAAGTCGTTTCTGAAGTTGTAATCCATTATAGTTCAGGTCAAATGACTTGATACAGAAAAATATAGCTCGACTCATTATAAACTCAAAAGCGATATACTGAGAATAGTATCAACTCATATGACTGGCACTATAACTATCGTGAGCTTATTGCGCAGCTTGGGTTTAATGCCCCACCGCTTGCGGCGGGGATTATTTATTATTTAAAATAAAGCATATTTAATTCATCATTTCAGTGTATGCAAAAAATCAAAACATAACTATGTGAAATATAAAATAATTTACATCATGAATTCAAATTCCGTGATAAACTTACGATAGTTACTTTAAATCATTAACAAAAGCTTACTACAAGATCAAGAAATTTATTTTTCATGCAGTCTTGGTGCTTGCGCTGCAAGAGGCTCCACAGTAAAACAATCTCCAAAGGGATATTTATGGTCATCATATGATTCCGATGCAGATGTACTTTAGGTTAATTGCAAAAAGCCAGCTCATGCTATTGATAGTGAACTCACAGATGATGATATAATTATACGCTATGAAGGTGAAACTATAGTTGGTATTACTATTTTATATGCAAGCAAACGGTAAAAACTGGTTATTTCAAATGCGTTAAGGCTAATGATGTGCATTGACGAATAATACGCAAAACAGTTTTAGAGGATGATAACACATCATAAAAGCTGAGAAACTCAACTTTATAGATCACTTGCTACAGGCTCCTTAACAATGAGTTCGATAGATTTTTTTGCTGTTTCAGCAGCTTCAGGGAAAAATTGTTTTAGCGCCGTTATGTGCCTAAGGTTGTCTGCAGTCCTGAGTGTCAGCATGGCAAGATCTCCTTCCGCTATTTCGGAAACCGAAACAACTTTTTCCCAGGGCTGTCCTGTTGCCCAGGCATAAATAGTGACGGCAGGGGTTAAAAATAGAGGTCTGACCTCAAATCCTTTTGATACCATAAGCTTGGAAAAAGGCCTGAGCGTTTTTGATACCTTAAGAAAAACTGATAAAAGATTTTTGGGCATAAATTCTTTATCAATGCTATCTTCCGTTTTTCTTTCATGCACGAATGATGCTATTATGGCAGCAAGGATCGCAGGATTTGATTTTGGGAAAACTCCCAGTCTGAAACCCTCAGCAATCAATAGGGGTTGGTCAACTCTTAACTTCGAAGCCCATATTCCGTCTTCAGTCAGCTTTCCGTTATTTTTTACATAACCTGTTTTTTTTAAGAAATTGAGATGGCGAATAAAATCCTCAAACAGATAATTATAGCTGTTTCCTATAAATTTTTTGGCGGATTTTTTTCCTTTGCTGATTAAAAATGCAGCAAAAGATTTTTTAAGCAGATCTTCAATTTGATCAGGAGAGTATGACAACAGTAGATTAAGAACCATTGAAAAGTTGATTCTAATCTGGCTTATTACATCTGAAGGAGGTGAACTTATAAGTTTTGCGATTAATCTTATATCCATAAATTTTCCAGGGATTACCATCGCAAATCCAATATTATCCATGCCTCTTCTGCCGGCTCTTCCTGTCATCTGATGGAATTCAGTAGAACTCAGTGGTAAAAATTCAGTGCCGTTGAACCTGTCTGAATTCAAGAAAACAACTGTTCTGGCTGGAAAGTTTACTCCTGCGGCCACGGTTGACGTAGCAAAAACAGCATCAAGAAGTCCTTCATTCATAAGTGTTTCAATTATAAGTTTCCAGGCAGGCAACTGTCCACTATGATGGGCTCCTACTGAAAGATTTTCAAGGTGATATAACTGGCGATGTTTGGCAATGTGGGGATTTTGTTCAGCAAGTTCATTAATCTTTTGGATAATTGCTGTTTTTCTGTGTTGATCATGCAAAATATTTTTCATGCACAAAGCAAGGGCATTGTCACAATCCGCGCGTGATTTCAGAAAAAATATTGCAGGGAGCAAGCGATATTTTTTTAATACCTTCAGGATATCTCCAAAAGGCGGCAGCTTGCCTGGAGCAGCAAGGCGCTGGGAATATTTGTTGCTGATATAATCGTTAACTTTTTTATACAGCCTATTTTTTTTCTTCTCAATAGATTGAGATATCATGGGTAGAAGAGTCCCTGAAGGATGAAAAAAAAGGGCGGAAAGCTGTACTGGTCTCTTATTTTCTTCAATAACAGTGCATTTTTTTGAGCGTATTGATGAAAGCCATTCGGCTATCTGCTTTGCGTTTCCGATTGTAGCAGATAAAAGCAGGAGAGGAATTCTTGAAGGAAGATAAATCATTATTTCTTCCCAGACAACCCCTCTTTCTTCATCGCCTAAGAAATGAGCTTCATCAAGAACCACAAGGTCAGTGGATAATGTTTTTCCTGAATGCATGGCATCATACAACTGGTTACGAAGAATTTCGGTGGTTCCAACAATGATTGGTGCATCGGGGTTTTTTTTTCTGTCACCGGTTAATATGCCGACATTTCGAGCGCCGAAGATTTTAGAAAATTCATTATACTTTGAATTAGTTAAAGCTTTTAAAGGAGATGCATACCAGCACCTTCCTCTTTTTTCTACTATAATAGAAATTGCCTGTTCAGCTATCCAGGTTTTACCTGCCCCTGTTGGCGCAGTAACAAGGCAGTCCGCTTTATTAATTGCAGAGACCGCTTCGAGCTGGAACTTATCAGGTTTAAAATTTGTTTTATCAGGTACGCCTATTAAAGCAAAAATCTTTTTTAATCTGCTGTCCGCTTCAGGCTTGATTTTCGGTGATTTTGATCTTCTATTGAATTTATGCTCTTTTTTTTTATGTCTAACCGAATATTGTCTTCTATACATTACAGCCTGCGAATCATTTTTTTTATAATTGTTTTTGCGGGCGAATCTATATTAAATGGTGATATTCCATTAAGGTCAGCTTCAATTAACGCGTTATCATATGGTAGAAAAGCGATAAATTCGAAATCAGAAAGATGGTTTTTCAGAAATTCTTCATCTTTATAGTCGCGTATCTTGTTTCCAACAACCTTAATATTAGTAAGCCCGATTTCTGATGCCAGCTTTTTAATACGTTCTGCGGTATCAATACTTCGACGCCCTGGTTCAACCACTACAATAAGTTTGTCTACTGCCATGGCAGTGGCTCTTCCTAAATGTTCGATTCCTGCCTCCATATCCATTACCACAACCTCATTCCTTTGAAGAACAATATGTGTTATAAGTGCCTTAAGAAGTGTGCTTTCAGGGCATATACATCCGGATCCGCCCTTTTTAATACCTCCTATTCGGATGAGCTTAATGTTGTTTAATTTCACGGATAAGCTGTCGGGGAGGTCCTCAACTTTGGGATTAAGCTTAAAAAAGCCGCCCATTCCCTCTGATTTTGCTTTTGTCCTTTCATAAATAAGTTCCTTCATTTCAGAAATAGCAGCTATTTTATCAGAATTATCAATACCTATAGCTGCCGCAAGATTTGCATCAGGATCCGCATCTATTGCCAAAATATGCTTACCCTCCTCATCTAGAATGCGTATAAGAAGAGCAGCAAATGTCGTTTTTCCTACACCCCCTTTTCCGCTTACCGCTATTTTCATATATAAATCCTTTCCGTATCATGGCAATTGCATCAAAAATTTAGACCGTTAAAAATCAAATAGTTACGTATTATAGCAAGTAGCTTATCGGTGCTTATTTTTGAAGCGGTATTTGTAACCTATTGATTTGTTTAGAATCAAAAACCATACCAAATTTTGATGCAATTGCCCTGCTTTCCGTATTAATTGTGATTGATTTAAAAAACTTAAAAATATATTATTAAATGTTAAACAGACAAGTCAATAATATCATAACCGCTTACTGGTTCAAATGTTCATGGTTAACCGTATAGCTGATAACATGTAGTGATTGTATTCAGACACTCCCAAACTCCAATTCAGCATTATAATGGTGGATAAAATTCCAGATTGCACCAATATGATTTTCTAATTTTTTTGAAAAGGAAAGCCTTTTTTTGCAAGCCGAAAGATTCTTTGCCGCATTGTACAATTAAATCTTTCAATGCAGTTTGTTTCTCCACTCTTTTTCCCCACGGCTTTGTGCATTTTGGCTGAAAAAAGTTTTTCGCAGGCTGACCAAAAATCTGTATAACAAACAGCTCACTGTCGATAAACCGGAGGCAACGAATCCCAAAGTACTTTGGCTCCTGCACGGTTACGACTGCCAACATAGACCCCCACAATTTGTTTTGAGTCTACATCAATTGCGATCCAAATCCACTTTTTATTGGTCAATAAAACCTCCACTTCTATTGGAGGACCCGGAGAGGTTCTACCGTTCCGGGGTGAAAGAAAGTAGGTTCACCCTTCGATGATAGCCCTACCACAGGGTTAAAATGGAGGATGAACCTATGCATGAATGGAAAAGTCTATCCCACGTAAGATGGGATTGCAAATATCATATAGTTATTGTGCCAAAATATCGGCAGAAAGTACTATATGGAAAGTTAAAGTGTGACATCGGTGAAATTCTACGCGATTTGTGTCGACAAAAAGGCGTAGTCCCGCTCGAAGGGCATTTAATGGCCGACCCTGTTCATATGTGTCTGAGAGTTCCGCCGAAACTTAGTATTGCGTTTGTAATTGGTTTGTTAAATGGAAAAAGCGCAGTAAATCAACAGAGCCATATAGTTATTGACATTTGTCGACCAATATAGTTTTATAAAAAATAGTGGGGAAAAGTGGATATTAATGGTGATTTATGTTTAGAGGAAGCTCCTTTAATACAATTGATTCAAAGGGACGTTTAATAATTCCGGCCAGATTTCGTGATGTCATAAAAGCCGGAGGCGGTGACGGAGTGATAGTTACCAGGCTGGATAAAGCCCTTTTTGCCTATACGTTTGATCAATGGAGCAAGATCGAATCCAAAGTTTTGGCAATATCTGAAACAAGCGAGTATATGCGCCGCTTCAGGAGAGTATTCATAGGAGGCGCCTCTGATTGTTATTGTGACAAGCAGGGCCGGATCCTGATCCCACCGGTTTTAAGGCAGTATGCTGAACTTGAAAAGGAAATCGTACTTGTGGGGCAGATAGCACATTTTGAAATATGGTCTAAGGAAAATTACGAGCAGGAAGTAGTGCAGATGGAAGAAGATATGAAAAAGGAGGCAGTCAGCAACGAAATAGCAAAATTGGGGCTCTAATTCTATGTCTTACAAACACATTCCTGTAATGTTAAGCGAGGCTGTCCATTACCTTAATTGTAAGCCCGGGAAAATCTATGCGGATTGTACGCTTGGCAGTTCAGGTCATGCAAGCGCCATTTTGGAAAAAATTCTTCCAGACGGGATTCTGATCGGCATAGATCAGGATACAGACGCAATAAAAAACGCAAAAAAAAAATTAAAACCATACGAGTTAAACATTCATCTCTTTCATGACAATTTTATAAATCTTCCGAAAATTCTTTCACAATTAAATATTACTGCTGTAGACGGCATTCTTCTTGATCTTGGACTTTCATTTCATCACCTTGAGTCAAGCGGACGGGGTTTCAGCTTCAGAAAAGATGAACCGCTGGATATGCGGATGAACATTGAATCAGATACAACGGCCGAAGAGTTGATAAATATGATGGATGAAAAAAGCCTTGCTGAAATTTTTTATAAGTATGGAGAGGAACGCTATGCACGTAAAATAGCAAAAAAAATAGTTAATGTAAGAAAGCAAAAAAAAATTAAATCCAGCAGGCAGCTATCAGAAATCGTATGCAGAGCTGTTTCAGGCAAAGCATCATCCTGGCAAAGGATTCACCCTGCCACTCGAGTGTTTATGGCTGTTAGAATAGCTGTTAACAAAGAGCTGGATGTACTCAATTCATTCATGGAAACCGCTGTTGACTTGTTGAATCCTGAGGGCCGGCTTTGCGTATTATCATTTCATTCGCTCGAAGACAGGATTGTAAAAAAAAAAATAAAACTCCTGGAAGGCAAGTGCATATGCCCGCCGGCTCTGCCAATGTGTGTTTGCAATAATACAAGGGTGATACGATCTTTGACCAAAAAAGTTTTGCGGCCTACAAAAGAAGAAGTTGCAGCCAATCCAATGGCAAGAAGCGCAAAACTGAGAGCCGTAGAAAAATTGTAACCATAAAATGACATAGCGAAGCAATTCCACAAATTATCAATTATCAATTTTAACTATGGCTCGTAAAACCAAAAAAAATGTCCGCAGCACAAGTGCAGTGATAATATGGCTTATCATTATGGCTGTCTTTATTGCAGAGCTTCTAATTTACACATGGAGCAGAGTGCAGTGCACAAAATACGGGTATGAAATTTCTAATGAAAATAATAAAAATTGGAATCTTATAAATCTGCGAAATAACTTGAAGGTTGAGCTTGCGCGCCTGAAATCTCCGGAACGGCTTGCAAAGATAGCAAAAAATCAGCTTGGCCTGAAAACACCAACGCCGGAGCAGATGATTATAATTCCATGAAACCAATTGAAAAAAAACACATAAACTTGAGAACAATTCTGATTGGTTTTATTTTCAGCATTTTTCTATCTGTTATAGGGGCAAGGGCTTTTTATCTTCAGGTTTTTTGCAGTTCATGGCTGTCAAGGAAGGCAGCAAATCAGTATGAGAAGTCATTAATATTTAAGGGAAAGCGCGGGACAATTTACGATACAAACCACAGGGAAATGGCCTTGAGTATAGATGTTACATCAATTGTGGCATATCCACCTAATATTGAGAATCCGGCGGCGACTTCCAGGGCTCTTAATAATACGCTGAACATTGATGTTAATTCGCTTAAGCAGAGACTCGCATCTAACAGATCATTTGTCTGGGTTAAACGCAAGGTTACACCAAAGGAAGTAAAAGATGTAAAAACCCTTGATCTTAAAGGGATAGATTTTATAACCGAGCACGAACGTTTTTATCCAAATAAAACCCTTGCGGCGCAGGTGCTTGGATTTTCAGGTATAGACGGGCATGGCCTTGAAGGAATCGAATACTATTATGACTCTTACCTTAAAGGAAGTACTTGCAGCTTTACGGTTTTAAAAGATGCTTTCAAACGCAGATTTGACGCTGAAAAGAATGTAATGCCTGATTGCAGCGGAAATAATCTGATATTAACGATTGATTATAATATTCAGTACTTGGCCGAAAGAGCGCTTGAAGAAGCTACTGTTAAATTTAATGCCAGATCAGGGATGGCGATTGTAATGTCTCCAAAGACCGGAGCCATACTGGCCGTTGCGCACTATCCATTTTTCAATCCAAATTCTTTTGGAGAGTTTGATCGGGATTTGTGGAGAAACAGATCAATAACAGATCCATTCGAGCCCGGCTCAACCATGAAAATCTTCAGCGCATGTGCGGCAATAGAATTTGGAGGATGTTCTCCGAACACCATTTTTTTCTGTGAAAACGGTAAATACAAAATAGGTAAAAATGTTGTCCACGATACTCATTCTCACGGCTGGTTGTCTCTACAGCAGATTATTAAGTTTTCAAGCAATATCGGCGCCATAAAGGTTGGCGAAAGGATAGGACCGGAACATATTTATAAAACATTTCGCGGTTTTGGTTTTGGTGAAAAAACTGGAATAGATTGCCCCGGGGAAACATCGGGCGGTTTGTCTCACTATAATAGATGGGCAAAAATTGATGCCGGCGCCATAGCTTTTGGACAGGGAGTTGCCGTCTCTGCCCTGCAACTGATAACTGCGGCTTCAGCAATTGCAAATAATGGAATCCTCATGGCTCCTTATATTGTTCAGGCTATAACGGATCAGAATGGACGTCTTATAAAAAGCTCAAGCCCTCGCATGGTCAGAAGGGTTGTTTCACTGGAAACAGCCCGAAGCGTGAAAAAAATAATGGCTTCTGTAACTACTGAAGGGGGAACAGGTGTTAATGCTGCTCTGGAAAGTTATTCTGTCTGCGGGAAAACAGGAACCGCCCAGAAAATTGATGAAAAAGGAACTTACTCGGACGAAAAATATACAGCTTCATTTCTTGGGTTCATTCCTGCCGAGGATCCTGAAATAACTGTTCTGGTAGTTATTGACGAACCCAAGGGAAAGCATTACGGCAGCATAGTTGCGGCTCCGGCATTCAAAAAAATAGCGTATGAAACTGTAAACTATATGAACATACCGTTAACTGTCGATACTTCATTGGGAAGATTGGTTGACATGCGGACCGGCGAAAACGGGGCAAGGGGTTGAAACTTTCTATTTTGCTTGAATCCGTACCGGAAATAAGGCGTGTAAGCATTGTCAAAAAAGGTATGGAGCATCAGCATAGCGCGGGAACATGGCAGCATAATAACTTGCTGGATTATGAAATAGGCTCAATACATTATCGGGCGCAGGAGGTTAAGCCCGATGGACTTTTTGTTGCCGTAAAGGGTTTTAAGGCGGATGGGCATGACTTTATTGATGAAGCCCTGGCAAGAGGTGCATCGGTAATTATAACGCAAAAACCTGTTAATAAAGAATCTGTAATTATAGAGGTTGAGAATACCAGAAAAACCCTTGCCGCAATTTCTGCAAATTTTTACTGGAATGCTTCAGAGAAGTTGTTCGTTATGGGGATAACCGGAACAAACGGTAAAACAACAACTGCTTACATAATTGAAAGCATCCTTGCTGAAGCGGGTTTCAAGGTTGGTGTAATAGGAACTGTTAATTACCGTTATTCGTGCAGGGTTTTCCCGAACCTGATGACAACACCGGAATCTCCTGATCTGCAAAGGATATTGGCAGAAATGCATGAGAACGGGATCACCCATGTTGTTTTTGAAGTGTCATCTCATGCAATTGATCTGAACAGGATTGACTGCTGCTGGATAGATATAGGTGTGTTCACCAATCTGACTCAAGAACACCTTGATTATCACGGTGATATGGATTCTTACTGGTTTTGCAAAAAGAGGCTTTTTACAGAGCATTTAAAAACCGGTCCCAAGAATGGCCATATTTCGGCTGTAGTAAATTGCGATGATAAGAGAGGAAAAGGACTTTATAATTTACTTTCAGAAGCATCTGATAGTATGCCCGTGATTTCCACAGGCAGTACGCCAGATAAAATGATATGGCCGGATAATATTAAATACAGCCTTACAGGTATTACGGGGAGAATTTCAACAGAAAGGGGAATATTTGATTTTAAATCACCTCTTGCAGGGGAGCATAATCTTGAGAACATTCTCAGCGCAACAGGTGTGGGGATTGCTCTTGGACTTTCTCCGGCTATCATAAAGGCAGGTATAGAAAAAGCAGGCCGGATACCGGGCAGGCTTGAATTTATACCAAATAAAGCAGGCAAGTTTGTGTTTGTTGATTACGCTCATACTCCGGATGCCCTGGAACATGTTCTCTCTTCTTTAAAGTCGATTAAAGATAATGAAATCGGCAGAATTATCTGTGTATTTGGCTGTGGTGGAGATAGAGATAAAGGCAAAAGGCCCCGGATGGGGGAAATAGCCGGCAGGTTTTGCGATCTAACTATAATCACATCGGATAATCCGCGCACGGAAGATCCCATGGAAATAATAAGCCAGATAGTAGAGGGAATAAAACAAACATCTTTAAAGGAGTATGCTCCAAAAGAGCCGGCAAACGGCATTCAGGAGAGAGGTTGTGTTGTTGAGCCTGATCGCAGGAAAGCCATAAAACTGGGCATAACATCAGCCGGTCCGGGAGATATTATACTTATAGCCGGCAAGGGGCATGAGACATATCAATTAATAAAGGGCGAAACTTTTCCCTTTGATGACAGGGATGAAGCTAGAGAAGCTCTTAAATAAAAAAAGGGCTTCGGACGCAAGACGGGACAGTCTTTGCACAGGTGAGAAAGTGAGCAGGTGAACAGGTGAGAAAGTGTGCACAGATAAGATTTGGTCAGAGTTCTTGATGAACGGACATGGCAGCGCTTTCATTACTTATGTTTTCTGTTGTGGACGGTTATAGAAAAAACGATTATGGGAAACGAACGAACAATACCATGGACTACTGCTGAAATCCTTGAGGCAACAAAGGGAGACCTTTTGTGCGGGGATATCAAATATACTTTTGAGGGAGTATCCATTGACTCACGCACAATATCTGCAAATGAACTTTTCGTTGCAATCAAGGGAAATGTTTATGACGGTCACAGGTTCGTATCTAATGTGATAAGCAGCGGCGTGAGAGGGCTTATTATAAGTAAAGATGAAATCCGGGATTCTGCCGGTACGGATTGGCAGGATAAGGGCATTGTTTGTGTGGCAGTGAACAATACAACAAAAGCTCTGGGCGATCTTGCTTCTTTTAACCGCAGGCGTGCTGATGTCTCAGTTGTAGCCATTACAGGATCGAACGGCAAAACTACAACCAGGGGAATGACTGCTTCTGTTGTTTCAACGCGTTATAAAACTTTATCGACCAAAGGAAATTTCAACAATGAAATAGGGCTTCCGCTAACACTCCTGGATCTTAAAAACAGCCATCAGTGGGCTGTGCTTGAGCTTGGGATGAACAGACCCGGAGAGATAGACAGGCTGGGTGAAATTTGCATTCCTGATATTGGCGTAATTACAAACATAGGCTTTGCTCATCTTGAGGGAGTGGGCTCAATTAAAGGGGTAATGAATGCCAAAGGAGAGCTTTTAAAAAGAATAAAGCCAAAGGGAACAGCGGTTCTTAATGCAGATGATTCAAGAATTTTATATTTATCGACTAAGACCTCAAGAAAAGTGCTTTATTTTGGTTTATCAGAAGATGCCTGTATTAAAGCGCTGGATGTCAATGAAACAACAACCGGGATTTCTTTTACTCTGGTGCTGCCGGAAGAAAGAATTCCAATAAAACTCAAGGCGTTCGGCAGATTTATGGTATCAAACGCCCTTGCTGCAGCGTCTGTTGGATATATTATTGGTTTGTCTTTAGAGGAGATAAAAGCCGGTTTAGAATGTTTTCAGCCGGTTAAGGGCAGGATAAATATTTTTGATGTAAGGGGAGTGCACATAATTGACGACACATACAATGCAAATCCCGATTCAATGGAAGCTGCAATCAGGATTCTCAGTTTATTAAAAGGCAGCAGCAGGGGTATTTTTGTTGCAGGAGATATGCTTGAGCTGGGAAAACACGCTGAATCCATGCACAAAAAGATAGGCGCTCTGTCTGCCAGATCAAATATTGCAAAGCTTTACGTTACAGGTGAATTCGCAGAGGCTGTTGCAAACGGCGCCGGCAAAGAAGATAAAAATTCGATGGATATATTTATTGGAGCAAGAGAAGAGATTCTTGAAGATTTAAAAAAATCGCTTTTGCCGGGAGACTGGATTCTTGTAAAGGCCTCAAGGGCAATGGGTATGGAGAAAATCGTTGAGGGGTTGAAGATCTAAAATATTATGCTTTACCATCTGCTATATCCGCTTCATACGACAATATCGGTTTTTAATGTATTCCGCTACATTACATTCAGGACTATTTATGCCAGCCTTACAGCTTTTTTTATCTGTTTTTTCCTTGGGCCGTGGGTTATCAGAAAGCTCAGTGAGATGCAGATCGGACAGCATATAAGAGAAGACGGCCCGCAAACACACCTCAAGAAAGCCGGAACGCCCACCATGGGCGGTATCCTGATTATATTTTCAATCTCTGTTTCGACACTTTTATGGACTGATTTGACGAACCGTTACGTGTGGATAGCTCTTTTTGCAACGATTGGCTTTGGTGCTATCGGCTTTATAGACGATTATCTCATGCAGGTCAAAAAACGCAGCAAGGGCCTCAGCGTTAAAATCAAGTTTTGTTTTCAGGTGCTGCTCGCATTATTAACAGGAATTCTTGTTTATATGTGCCCTGATTTTTCAACGCAAGTAACTGTCCCGTTTTTTAAAAATATTTCGCCTGATCTATGCTGGGGATATATAATTTTTGCAGCATTTGTAATTGTTGCAGCATCAAATGCCGTTAACCTTACAGACGGCCTTGACGGCCTTGCTATTGGTCCTGTGATTGTAGGCGCTGCCACATATATGCTTTTCGCTTATGTGGCAGGACATTACAAAATAGCTGATTATCTTCAGATCAACTATGTTGCCAATGGCGGTGAAATGACAATTTTTTGCGGAATCATAGCGGGTGCGGGACTGGGTTTTTTATGGTTCAATGCATATCCGGCACAAATTTTTATGGGCGATGTTGGTTCACTTTCCCTTGGAGGCGCTATAGGCACAGTGGCTGTGATTATAAAACAGGAGATACTGCTGGTGCTCATCGGCGGTATTTTTGTAATAGAAACACTTTCGGTGATTTTTCAGGTAGGTTTTTTCAAGATGACAAACGGCAGAAGGATTTTCAAAATGGCGCCGCTTCACCATCATTTTGAATTAAAGGGCTGGTCAGAGCCAAAGGTTATAGTGCGATTCTGGATAATCGCTATAGCACTTGCACTTATTTCAATGAGTACACTGAAACTGAGGTGAAAACAGAGTAAGTGGTCAGGCAACGAGAAAACATAAAACTATTAACTGTAAACCCTTAAAATTATGGAGCTTGAAAATAAAAATATTCTCGTAGTCGGCCTTGGCGTCACAGGCATTGCAACTGCTCAATTTCTAATAAACAGGGGAGCATCGGTAACTGTTGCTGACCGGAAGAAAGAACAGGAAACAGACTCCGAAGAGCTGTTAATCCGCGAGTCCGGAATAAGAATGGAACCAGGGCCGCATAGAATTGAAACTTTTGAAAACGCGGATCTTATTGTGGTCAGTCCCGGAGTTCCTCATACAATTGAACCTGTAATAAAAGCAAAAGAACGAGGCGTTCCGGTAATAGGTGAAATTGAGCTTGCATCAAAATTTATAACAGAACCAATTGTTGCTGTAACCGGGACTAATGGCAAAACCACTACAACAACTCTTTTAGGCAAAATGCTTGAAGATTCCGGTCTTAAAGTATTTGTGGGCGGCAATATAGGCAATCCTCTGATTGCATATGTCGATGAAGAGGAAAAGGCTGAAATTGTTGTTATAGAAGTAAGCAGTTTCCAACTGGATACCATAGATGCTTTCCGAGCCAACGTGGCGGTTTTGCTGAATATTACCGAAGATCACATGGATCGTTATTCTGATATGGATGCTTATAGAAAATCCAAGGCCCGAATTTTTAAAAACCAGCAATATAACGATACAGCGGTGTTAAATGGTTCTGATTCTGTTGTGCGTTCTTTGAGCAGAGATATCCTGAGCAAAAAAGTTTTTTTCAGTTCAAAAGAAGAAAAAGGCGTAGCAATAAGCGATGAAAACATAATTTCTCAGGAAAATATGTCCCGGCTTCTTGAAGACTTTAAACTGCCGGGCAAGCACAACGCAGAGAATGCTGCGGCTGCAAGTCTTGCGGCACTGGCTGCCGGAGGAACTTTTGAAGGAGTGCGAACGGCATTGAGGAAGTTTAAAGGGCTTTCCCACAGGCTTGAATATATTGACACTCTAAATGGTGTTGACTTTTTCGACGATTCAAAGGCTACAAATGTTGATTCAGTGGCAAAAGCGCTTGAAACTTTTGAAAAACCCGTAGTCCTGATTATGGGCGGGCGAAATAAGGGAAGTAAATTTCATACTCTGAGAAATTTGATAGAGAGGCACACAAAAAAGCTGATAGTTATTGGAGAAGCAAAAGAGGATATTAAGGCTGAACTTGGGGATATTAAGCCTGTTGAGACTGCGACTACAATGGAGGACGCAGTTTTTAAGGCATATAATGCGGCAGCAAAACCGGGTGATATTGTGCTCTTGTCGCCGGCCTGCGCCAGCTTTGACATGTATAACAGCTATACGCAAAGGGGAGAAGCTTTTTGCAGAGCAGTTGCAAAGCTTTTGTTATGACAAAACAACTGCCTGAAAATAATCCTCAATCAGGATACGATATTAAGCTTCTTTTTCCTGTTCTTTTTCTGGTTGGGATTGGGGTTGTAATGGTTTACAGCGCAAGTTCAGCCCTGGCGCTTAAAGAATTTGGTATTGACTACTATTTTTTTAAGAAACAGATGTTTTTTTCACTATTAGGAATTCTTGCCCTGGTTGGTTGCAGGCATATTCCGTTAAAACTTTTTCGTTCTTTGGCATATCCGTTTCTATTTTTAGCAGTTCTATTGCTAATTGCTGTCAAGTTTTCCGGACTGGGTATAACTGCCGGGGGCTCCACACGATGGTTACGGCTGGGTTTTTTTACATTCCAGCCATCCGAGTTTGCACGGTTTTCTCTTGTGTTATATCTGGCGTACTCCATGAGTAAAAAACCGGATAAACTTAAAGATTTTTCAATTGGCTTTCTGCCTCACCTTATGGTTTTCGTTATATTCGCAATACTGATATTTTTGCAACCGGATTTTGGTTCGGTAATTATTTTTTGGGCAGTTACATGGATTATGCTTTTTGTCGGCGGTGTTCGAATTTTACATCTTTTAACACCGCTGCTGATATTTCTGCCCGCTTTATACATATTTATAATCAATGCCCCTTACAGATTAAAACGAATTATGAGTTTTCTGGATCCATGGAAATATCCGACAGATGAAGGATACCAGATGATACATTCCTTTATGGCTTTCGGTACCGGGGGCATATGGGGAACGGGAATAGGAAAAGGTTATCAGAAGCTTTTCTATCTTCCGGAACCCCATACTGATTTTATTTTTTCAGTTATTGGAGAAGAGTTTGGGCTTCTGGGCGTCCTTGTAATTTTATTGTTCTATTTTGTGATCCTGTGGAGGGGAATAAGCATAGCAATAAATGCTGATGAGCCTTTTGGATCATTTTTGGCTATTGGTTTGATAACCGCAATCGGGCTTCAGGTTTGCATTAATATGGGAGTTACCCTGGGCCTTTTACCAACCAAGGGGCTTACGCTGCCGTTCTTGAGTTATGGGGGAACATCCCTTTTAATCAATATGGCATCAATAGGAGTATTGATGAATATAGGAGCATCTGCCAATGCGCTTAAAGCCAGGCAAGTCAGAAAAAAGAGTGCATAGAGCAAATAGCAACGGAAAGCACATTGTAATTGCTGGTGGCGGCACAGGCGGGCATCTATTTCCCGGGATAGCCATTGCCGAGGTTTTTATTAAGCGCAATCCTGAGAATAGAGTCATTTTTATAAGTACGGGCAAGCCCTTTGAAGTATCTGTTTTAGAAGAAAAAAATTTTTCACTTAAAACCATAACAGTAGAAGGGATAAAAGGCAGGGGGATAGTTAACCAGATCATATCGGTTTTGAAAATACCAAAGGGATTATCTGAGTCCATGCTTATCCTGAAAGACTTCAGGCCGCATCTGGTTATTGGAGTTGGAAGTTATTCTGCAGGGCCTGTGGCGCTTGGGGCATGGTTTATGGGAATTAAAATTGTTCTGCATGAACAGAACATATTGCCTGGCATTACAAACCGTATTTTGTCTTATCTGGCTGACCGTATTTATGTTTCTTTTAAAGATACTAAGGCTGATTTTGATCCAAAGAAGGTTTGTTTTACAGGCAATCCTGTAAGAAATGAAATTCTTTGTTTTGCAAGGGAAGAATCCGAATTTTTTGGTTCCGTTCAGGGTAAACTTTTTACAATTCTAGTAATCGGAGGCAGCCAGGGGGCTCACAGCATCAATATGGCAGTAATGGATGCTCTGAAATTCTTTAAAAAAAAAGACAGTTTTTTTTTTATACATCAAACAGGGACCAATGATGAAAAAGAAGTAAAAAATGCTTACAGAAAAGAAGGTATTACAGGTACTGTTAAATCATTTTTTAATAATATGGGGCAGCAATACAGAAATGCCGATTTAATTATATGCAGAGCCGGCGCCACTACCGTGGCAGAATTAACAGCTATTGGTAAAGGAGCGCTGTTAATACCATACCCTTTTGCGGCAGATAACCATCAGGTTGTAAATGCAAAAATGTTGTCAGATGCAGGCGCTGCGGAAATAATTCTTCAAAAAGATCTTAACGGCAGGTTGCTTGCGAGGAAAATTGAGTACTATGTATCAAATTACAAGGCGCTTAATAATATGGCTTTAATGGCAAAAAAACTTGGCAGGCCGGATGCAGCAGAGGCCATTGTTAATGATTGTTATAAATTAATGAACCTTAAACCCTGAACCCTAAACTATGTATCTTAAAAAATACCACATACACTTTGCAGGAATCGGCGGAATAGGAATGAGCGGCATTGCCGAGCTCCTTCTTAATCTCGGCTATAGGGTATCTGGTTCTGATATAAAGTCATCAGACATTACAAGGCGACTGAAAAGGCTTGGCGGTATAATATTTGAAGGGCATTCCGCGGAGCAGGTCAGCGGAGCTGACGTTGTTGTGACATCGACCGCAGTTGGCCGTGAAAACGTAGAAGTTGCTGCAGCCAGACATGCATCAATTCCTGTAATACAAAGAGCTGAAATGCTGGCAGAACTTATGCGTTTAGAATTTAAACGTTTAAAGTACAGCGTGGCGGTTGCCGGTGCGCACGGCAAAACTTCTACAACGTCGTTAATTGCTTCTGTTCTCGGTAAAGGTGGCCTTGATCCTACCGTAGTT
>JAJSZP010000029.1 GCA_030262775.1 Deltaproteobacteria bacterium
TTTGTTTTATTTAATTTTGGATAGAATATTTTATTTAATTTTAACGATGGAGGATTGAAATGAGAAAGAAACTTGTATTATTTTTGTTAGTATGCGGTCTTGTGATGGGAGTAGGAATTGTTCCTAATGCAACTGCGACAACAGTAGCACTTGATACTTATTGGGATCTAGGCTATCCGGCTGGAACACACCCGGATTCAACACCCTATCCAGCAGGACCTGGCGATTGGTCTGGCGATTCTGATGGGAACAGCACTACATCAACATTCAATCAAATTCAGTATTTTTCAGAAACTACAACTTATCAGTATGATGATAACGGTATTGCCGGCCTGGATGCGGGGACTACATCAATTTCGGGAGATACATTCGTTGATCATGGTAATGCATATGGCACTGCGCTTTTACCTGCAAGTCCCCCTGTAGACACGGAAGGTTTGAATGCTGCCTATGAATTTACTTTTAGCTGGAGTAATTTAGAAGGAACTTTAACTGAGTTTAATGACGGAGATATTACTGACACATATACTATAAGCTATACTTCAGGAACCATTGAATTTTATGTTGATGATACCGGGGCGTGGGCATCTCATGGTTCAGATCTCGGCGTAGCTGATGATACCAATTTCGAAAATGGAACCCTGGTTGCTGTTGTGGAAATTACTGAAGGAACAGGTCATTCAAACTTTGAGGCTGATACAATAATTTTCACCGGAGGAGATTATAACGTAACAGGATACTTTACTTATTTAATAGACGGCTTTTGGTTTGAGGCTGGAACGGATGTGGATCTTCAGCAGTATGTAACCCTGGAATGGCTTTTGTCTTACTCTGCGGGTGATACTGATCCTGCCCATTTTATCCAGACAATGGGAGGAACAGATCCAGATGGTAATCCTGTGCTGTTTAGTATTGATGCAAACCACGACACATCAATGCAGTTATTAATTCCAGAACCTGCTACAATGCTGCTTCTTGGCTCAGGCCTGCTCGGGCTTGCCGGATTCGGCAGAAAGAAGAAATTCTTAAAAAAAGGCTAACTTTATAAAAAATTATTTATTAACTTATTAAATAAAAACGGGATTGGCATTAAAGCCGATCCCGTTTTTTTATACTCTCTGCGCCATGATTTAATTCATATTATTTTTGCTGTGTCAGGCGTTGCTTTTTTTCAGCATTATAATCGCCGGCAGGATTACTATATCGCTGATTAATGCAAAGAGCATTATTGCTGAGCACAGGAATCCAAACTGAGCGGTTGGGACAAAGCTGGAAAGAACGAGAATACCGAAACCTCCTGTGAGAATTAAAGAAGTCGTTATCATCGGCACCCCCTTTTTTTCTATGGAAGCAATACATGCCTTATTAATTGAACTGCCTTTCTTTTTTTCAAGCTGATACTGATTAAGAAAGTGGATTGTGTCGTCAACAGCAATACCTATAGCTACAGCCGAGATTATTGCAGTGGCCGTGTTTAAAGGGATACCGACTATCCACATTAATCCAAGGTTGAATAAAATTGGCAGGGTGTTGGGTATTATAGAAAGAAGACCTATTGAAAACGACCTGAAAACAATAAACAGCACTCCGAAAATAATTAAAAATGCCAGAGAAAGGCTTTCTATCTGGCTGTCAACAATGCTTTTGACCAGCTTGTTTACGAGATATGTTTTTCCGGTAATTTTTATTTCCAAACCGGAATTATTGAGGTTTTCTTTAATGAATTCATTAAGGCTTTCAATATATACTTTAAGCTTTCTTGAACTGTGCTCCGTTACCCTTGCCGTTAATCTGGCCCACCTGTATTCGGTATCAATAAAGTTATACAGATCATCGCCTCCATACAGCAATAAATACTGGGCAGTCATGCTTTTTGAATCAGGCAGTCTGTAATAGTCCGGATTTTCATTGTGCCACGACTTGTTCATCTGTTTGAGGAAATCATTTATTGATGTTACCTTTTCGATTTCAGGCATATTCCTGAGATAGTGCGATAGCGCTTCAATGAACTTAAGGTTTTCCGGCATAAGAAAAGTATCAGTTTTTTTTCCCTGGAACGAAATTTCCAGGGTATTTACACCGCCGGCCTTTTTATCTACAAACATTGCATCCTGATAAACCGGGCTGCTTTGTCTGAAATATTCAATCAGATTGGTCTCGACTTTTATTTTTAAAGCACCCCAGATTGACAATACTGTCAGCAGGATTGAAATGCCGCAGATGAAGAACTTTGCCTTTGGTATTAATCGGGCAATTTGGCTTGTAATTCTGTATATCCATCTGGATTGTTGGCGAGAAGTCTTTTTTAATGATTTTGAATTTCTAACAAAAAAGATGCCGATCGGTATGATAGTCATGGAAAGGAAAAATTCAATCATCATACCACCTGCGGCAGCCAGACCAAAATGTCGAATAGGAGGTATATCACTAACATATAAGGATGCAAAACCTGCGGCAGTTGTGAGACTCGTCAAAAAACACGGCACAGATAAATGCTGAATTGTTTTTCTCATTAACAGGGGCAACCCTGTTTTAGACCTGTCATTTTTTAAAAATTCAGTAAAAATATGAACACTGTCAGATACTGTAAGAGCCATTATCAATGGAGGAAGAATAGCAGTCATTGGACTCATGGCTCCTCCCGTCATATAAAGGACAGCCATTGTCCATAAAAGACAGATAGATACATTGATCATTGATAAAAAAACAGCCCAGAAATTTCTTAATAAAAAGAAAAGCAGGCCGATAATAAATAAATAGGTCAGGGGCATAAACTTTGCCATATCTTTATTCATATACCCACTCATGTTAACGTCTGTAACCAGCCATCCTGCAAGGTGAAATTTTTCAGGCCGGAATTTCTTTTGCTGATTTTCTAATACTTGTTCAACTTTTTTTATAAGACGCGCATCATATGTTTCATCGTCAGGATGACTTTGAGTTCTTATAACAAAAAGCGATGTATTAGCGTCGGCTGATAAGATATTGCCATTTATAAGAGGATTATTAAGGGCTTTTTGCTTAATGATTTCAATTATAGCGGCATCATCCGGCACTTCTTCAAAAAGCGGCTCTACAAAAAAATCATTTTCAGAACCTATAATATTCTCCACATTGGTCAGGCTGATGACCTCTTTAACTTCTTCTATGGCTTCAAGTTTTTCTGTCAGATTTTGAATGAATTTTAAAAAGTACGGCGTAAAGAGATCCGGATTTGAAAAAGCTATTACAATAAATTCATCTTCGCCGAATTGTTCTTTGTAGGCGTTATAAAAAAGCAGATCAGGATCATTTTCCATAATCAAAGATTCTACAGAGGTTTCGACAGGAAGCTTTGAATATAGAAAAGAACATCCTATAGTTATAATGATGATGATAGATAAAATAGACTTGGGATATTTAAACAGCATGTCGCAGTATTTATTAATCATTTTTTATTTCCTTCAATTTGCGATCTGTGTTTTTCTTCAAGATGTGTTTAACTGCAAACATTTTAATTTTTTGGATAGGATTTCGATTGCCCATGCATAGTTTTCCCTTACGGTATTTTTGCGCAAAAGGATCAAACTGAAAAAAATGAGGAACAGGCTTGATACGTCCCTTATTAAGTATTATTCTTACAGCTTCGGTGGCAGCCATTCCTGAACATATCTGGCAGCCAATATTTAAAGAAGGCCCTGCTTTTGATTTAAGGTCAACCTTTGAAAGATCCATGTATTTGATATGTGTGGCTTTAGGCGCAAGTCCAAGCGCAAAAGAAAGGTGTTGATCCTGTGGAGTCATGCCATCAATAATGTTGAAATATTCATCAAAACCCATGCCCTCATGAGGCGAGAATATGAGCATGGCAGAACTGAATCCAAGCGGTCCGGCAGTAATGACATAAACTTTTTTTTCCCGAGCCCGGTTAAAGAGAAGCCGCCTTGTATTAAAGGCAAAAAAGTCAAGGCCGTCAATGACCACCTGAACGCCTTCAAGGAAATCATCTATATTGGAGGCATTAATTCCTTCAGGAAACTCTTTAATTTCAAGGTACGGGTTTACGCTAAGAGCTTGCTCCTTCATTACTTCCATTTTGAGTCTTCCAAAATCCGGAACCCTGGCACCAAACTGCCGGTTTACATTAACAGGGTTATAAGTATCAAAATCAGCAATATGAAATTTGCCCACACCGGTTCGTGTCATAGTGATCAGGTGAACACCGCCTACACCTCCCATTCCCGGGATTGCCACTTTAGCATTGCCAAGCTTATCTTGCTCTGTTTGAGTAAGCAGACCGATATTGCGCGCGAAAGCTTCGGCCATGTATTCTTTTTTGCTATTCAGTCCGAACTTTTTTATTTTATTAATAAGAGAGGTTTTATCCATTTTAAACTCCAGTAATCAGGCGGGCGACGTAAAGCCTCCCCTATGTTTGGCTGTGTCTTTAAGTTGATTGTCAGCACAACTCTGCTTAATATTACAGTTTTTCTTGGCGCTTACGGCGTTTTTTGCGGTAAAATATTTTTTGCCATCAAAAATGATATTTAAAATCTATATATATTTGATCGTTTGCATCATAAAGCCCCATCAAGGTATCAGAATCCCCTTCAAAAATATTTAATCCTAACATAATATCAAGATTTGGAACATAGCTGAATATAATACGAGGAGATAAATAAAAGCTGTTTTGATTAAGAGCAAAATTATATTTTAACTCAGCTTCAAAGTAGCCTTCCTGGAATTCCTTACTTATTTCACCGCAAAGCGAGGGATTATTTCTGTTAAAATAAAGAATTTTGGAATCATAATTCTTTATAATCTGGTGGGAAAATTGGATGTTAATATACCAGTCGTTTTTGCCGGAATAATCAACGCCTATGACATAATGATATACCGCCTGTCTTGTGGATGCCAAATTATTCATTAAAAATGACTGCCTGTCAAAATATGCTGCTTCGCCTCTGAACCCAAAGTCTTTAACAATTGTTTCAAATTCGAATCCAGCTATATGCTGTCTCCTATACTCAACCTCAATTTCTTCATTTACATTTGCAGGCCCGGCGAGTGCGCTGACCAGACTGGCGGAAGATGCAGATCCATCTAACATTAGATTTTTTATTGGAAAGCTTTTATAATAAGGAAGATCTTCCCATGAATAAAGATAACTTAAGCCAAAATCCCAGTCAAATACGGTTCGTAACAGCCGTATTCCCCAATCTCCGTTTTTAAAAGTTTTAGGTGGGACATTTTCAGAAGTGAGCAAGCCGGAGACTTGAATATCTTCTTTGAGATGCTGGTACACAGCCCAGTCTGTTCCAAAATAATCTATGCGTGAAGGCTGAAAAAAAGGGATATAAACACCCTCAATAGTATATTTTCTGTAAAACAAACGCAGTCTTGCGATCCAGTCGGGAATTTTACGATTTTCATAATCAGGGACTATAAATTCTCTCAGGTCCTGGGGATTGATATTGTCTACCGGGCTTATCTGATCAGTCTTTCCCCATCGGATAATTTGTTTGCCGACCGTCAGGTCAATAGAGTTTGTTGACCAGAATATATATCCTTCAAAAAGGTCAAGGTCATAATCCTCTTCGTCATTATAAGGGCCAAACCATAGATATTCTGAATCAATGGATGCAAAAATATAATTTCTGCCGCCTTCAAAAGTCCATTTTCCTTCTATTCCGGCATTACTATAAAATGTATGCTCATGTTCATTTCCTGAATTATTGTGAGTATCTGTAGCCGCCTTTGCCTGAATAAATCCCCTAATACTTAAATTATTTTTTAGAGAGTTTAATTTTGTTTGTTTAAATTCTCGCGGTGTTTCCTCAAGGGTGGGATCTGTAATAATTATGATTTCATCAACGCACGGAGCTGTGGAAGCAAAAAACAAGATTATACAACAAGAAGGAATTATAATGAAAAATTTACGCATATTCGTAACCGTTCAAGGGTTCAGCGTTTCGGTGCTGCCTGTTCACTGATCCATGGCCCCTGTTACCAGTTTGCGAGATTCTGCCGGCTAAATATATTATCATCAAGATCAGTATCATACACGATATTATTAATTTTCAAAATTGTTTTGTGTTTCTTTTTTAAGTTTTCCATAAAAACTTCTGTTTCGGTCCAGATATTTTGTATTTTTTCCAGTTTTATTGTGCGGTATTTTTTTATCAGTCTTCCCTTTTTATCATAGTATTCGGTAGATAAGGCAATATAGATATTTTTTGCAATAAAACTCTTTAGTAGTGAGTATTGTGAGTCAGTTTTTTCTTTTGGTCTGCTTTCGAGTACATAACAGTTTATATCCCCAATTTTATTCTCGCCGGTAATTTTGTGCTCAGAATCCTCAACAGGCATTCTTTCCATATCTTCATAAGTAAAATCACTATTTACAAATCGGTGTGACTTTTGAGAGGAAACAATTCGGCGGGTTCTGCGCAGGGCAGGGAGGTACAGGAATTGATTTGTTCCTCCTTCCGATTTTTCTATTGAAAGAAAGCCTGTACCTTCTATATCTGCAGGCGAAGTAAAACGGATAAGCTGTTTTATAAGAGGGCCATGATCCTTTGCATAAGATGTGAAATCACGTATCCGTTCATGACCTCTTTTATTTACAAGTTTCATTATCATATGAGCAGTGGAATCATCACCATTCTCACGATCATATACTTTCCGGGCTAATTCTTCCCCTGACATCAAAATATTTGAAGATCCAGAGCTGGTATCAGCAGAGAATGCGGTTGATGAAATACAGATAAAAATAATTGATATTAAAACCATTAATTTATTTTTTGAATTAAAATTATTTATAATCATTTTCACCTGTCTCCATAGCATAAATTATTTATACTCTTTTTTTTCACCACAAAGCTCACGAAGAACATATATAACTACTCAGCTTCGTGGTTCTATGGTTCACGGTTGGTTGCCTTGATTTTTTATAGGTTAGCGTGCTTCGCTGTTTAATTTTTTTTGTTTATTTTTTTCAGCAATCAGCCATTTAATTTCGTCAATATTTTGTCGGCAGGTTTCCATTCCAATCCGCATAAGTTCATTGCCTTTATGAAAATCATCCCATGCATAACTGTTGACTTCAGGATACAGAACTATGTCTGCCTTTTTTGCAAAGTCGCTGGTTGCGTGGCTATGGACTATATTTGCGGTCTTTGACAGAACTCCTATAATAGTTGGACGTTGAACCTTTTGCTGAGCTTTTTGATCTGATTTTTGTTCAATGCATACCGCTATAACGATATCCGCACCTTTTTGTATCAACACGTCAGCAGGCACCGGGTTCAGCAGTCCTCCATCAACCAGCCACCTGCCATTAAGGTTTACAGGGTTGAATATGCCTGGTATGGAGATGCTGGCTCTAACAGCCTTACTGACATTTCCTTTTTCAAACAGGATTTCTTCCCCTGAATTAATGTCAACCGCTACAACATAGGCAGGTATCATAAGGTCAAGAAAATCCGCATTTTTTAAGGCATTTCTAACCATTTTTAATATTTTTTGACCTCGAATAATGCCCTGGATCGGAATTGTATAATCGAACAGCTTTCGCTGTGCCTGTAATTTTGTGGGGAACTGGTCAATAGTCAGCTTTTTGGTTATATCGACAGATGCGGTTCCGGCATATATGGTTCCAACAACTGCTCCCATGCTAGTGCCGGCAATCATATCTATATGAATTCCTTGTTCTTCAAAAACTTTCAATATGCCGAGATGCGCCCATCCTCGTGCGGCTCCTGCTCCTAATGCCAAGCCAACACGCATCCTGCCTATCTCACGGGCAACTGCTCTTGGTCCCTGTATCGGAAAACATTTTTTAACATCAATATTGCCGAAAATAGCTGAAGCTGTTTTATGAACCCATATGGCAGGCGTTTCCGGCAGGTTTAATTCGCATTTTATCTTATCTCTGGGTATTCCTGTATTACCGGCCAAATGGCTGACACCCATTTTAATATTATTTGATATGCCGTTGCATTTGCTGGATATGGTTGCGATTTTTTCTTTTATTTCAGAAAGAGCATCCGGAGTGTTTTTGAGCAGTATAAGCACGTTATCGCATAAACTGAGCACTCTGTTGCCAAGTACGCCAAAGTTGACCGGAATATTAAATAGAATAATATGAAAATGCTTTCTGAGCAGTTCCATTATTTCAGGTATATTTATATCAAATTCTTCCCAGTATTGTCTGTCATGTATGCTTGGCAGTAAAAAAGCCATAAAACCGGAGGGGTGAGAAGACCATGCCTGCTCAAGTACTTTATCATATTTCTTAAAAAAGTTCTTTATCAGCTCAGGTTCCGGGCAATGCGCACGTTCAAGGCCATAGTTAGAGATTTTGTTTTTATCCTTGATTTTAAGTTCTATTAATAATACTTTTTTATCTGCTTCGTTTGAAAGTTGGTAGGCCAGGTTATATAGAAAGTATGATTTGCCAAGCCCAGGATGTGTGGCGGTCATTGCAAAAAAAGTTGGCAAAGGTTCGTTAAGCGCTTGCTGAGTGCTTTCCGCAAAACGGTGTGCATACAGGCGGCTGAGATTTAGCCCTATGTCCGGATTTTTATGAAGCAGTTGCTCAAAATCCTGCCGCTTTAATTTATAGAGGTTTGCATCAAGAATGATTTTTATTGTGGCTGAACGGGCCTTACCTGTTAAGAGAGATAGTTCTCCAAAAAAATCTCCTCTGTGAAGATATGCAACAAATATTTCATTACCTTCTTGAGCAACATAAACACCAACAGAGCCGGATTTTATAATGAACATTGTATCACCCTGCTCTCCTTGTTTACAAATAATTTCTCCTTTTTTTACTGATACTGGTTCAAATAATTTAGATATCCCGCGTAATTGATTGTAGGGAATTGAGGAAAAAAGAGGTATTTTTTCAAGAAAAGATCTAAGTTCGGTGTCGGTAAAAGTTGTCATTGCTATAAATTTTTAGAGGATTTTGCTGAATCGTATAATTTTGTTTGATATTATTAAGGATATATTACTTGAGTTTTCGAAAAATAATTTGCGTAAATTTGGACGACTGGCACAAAAGTTGCTTCTATAATTGATTGGTTATTTAATGTGGTTAGCACTGACAAGAAATTTTGTTTTGAAACACTTAGCATGATGGATCGACTTTTTCCTGTTTTCGAAAACGATAAACAATAGATTGAAAGCTACGGAAGAATTTAAACTACCAATACAGAAAGGTACAACCTATTGATTTGTTAACATAAACATAACGAAAGCATATTCTATGCCAACCTTGTTGATTTATGAAGAACTATTTTTCGCGAACTCAAATATATTATATGCTAAATCATTATACTTAGTCAATAGAATTGCTGCTGTAACTGCTAAGATTGCCGGGTTCACGGTTGGCTGCCTTGATCTCTTCATTACTTTTCAACCTTTAACCTTGTAACACTTTAGCTTTTTGAAAATATATCCGCTTTGCATGCAATCGGTTTGTTTCATAAAACTATAGCTAACGAAATGGTCGATATGGGTAAAGAAATAAGATACAATGACAAACCATGGCTCAATCAGTATGAAAAGGGGGTTTTGGAAAAGATTGAGTTCGAAGAAACATTTTTACATGAATTTTTGGAAAGATCTGCCGGCAAATCACCGGATAAAACAGCTTTAATTTTCCAAGGATATAATATTACATATTGTGAACTGAATGATATGGCGAACCGATTTGCTGCCTGTCTTATTGATTTTGGAATAAATAAAGGAGATAGCGTAGCCATTTTATTGCCTAATATTATTCCTTGTGTCGTTAGTTACTATGCCATATTAAAGATAGGCGGTATAGTGGTTATGAACAACCCTATGTATTCAGACCGGGAACTAAAGCATCAATTCAATGATGCCGGGGCAGAAGCTTTGATCACTCTTGATTTGCTTGCTGATCGAATGATAAATCTGAGGCCTGAAACAAAGATAAGGCAGATATTTTATACTTCTATTGGTGATTACCTGCCATTTCCAAAGAACTTATTGTTTAAGTTTGTGGCCAAAAAGAAAAAACTGGCGGCAGATGTGAATCCTTCTAAAGATGTTTACAGATGGAAAGAAATCCTGAGTAGATATTCTCCTGAATTGCCGGATGTCAAGCTATCTATTGATGATATTGCGATGTATCAGTATACTGGTGGTACAACCGGGATTTCAAAAGGCGTTGAGTTGTCGCACAGCAACCTGAGTATACAGGTCCAGCAGATAGCATCATGGTTTCCGGCATTCAATGAAAGCGATGAAATTATGTTGGGATGTCTTCCGTTCTTTCATGTATTTGGTCTTTCAGCAGCAATGAACTGGGCAATATTTATGGGATGGCCTAATGTGCTTGTTCCAAAGCCTCAGCCGGCATTTTTACTCAAAACCATAAGGAAATTTAGACCCACCATTGTTCCCCTTGTTCCTACTATGATAATAAATATGCTAAATCATCCTGATATTAATAAGACAGATATGACCTGTATTAAAGGGTGCTTTTCCGGAAGCGCTCCTCTTCCGGTTGAAGTTATAAAGAATTTCGAGGACAAAACAGGCGCAATAATTGTAGAAGGATTCGGCTTGACCGAAGCTTCGCCGATAACTCATATAAACCCTTTTGCTGCTGATAAACGAAAAGTCGGAAGCATTGGACTCCCTGTGCCAAACACAAAATGTCAAATAGTTGACTTAAATGATAGTAATACAGAGATTCCTGCCGGTGAAGCTGGTGAGCTTCTTATTAAAGGGCCACAGGTTATGAAGGGCTATTTAGAAAAGCCTGAAGAAACAGAGCAAACTCTAATAGATGGCTGGCTGTACACCGGAGATATTGCTAAAATGGATGAAGAGGGATATTTTTATATTGTAGACAGAAAAAAAGATATGATTATATCCGGAGGGCTTAACGTGTACCCACGCAATATTGAAGAGGCGTTTTATGAAAATTCAAAAGTTCAGGAAGCTTGTTGTATCGGGATCCCGCATCCAACCCGGGGTGAAGCAGCTAAGGTTTTTGTTGTATTGAAAGAAGGTGAAAATGCAACAGCAGGAGAGCTTATAGAGTTTTGCAGGCCTATCTTGGCAAGATACAAACTTCCAGCCGAGATTGAATTCAGAAAAAAACTTCCCAAAACCAGCGTTGGTAAGATTGCAAGGAAAGATCTCAAGGCTGAGGTGATGAAAGTCGGGTTGCTTGAAGGGCAACCAGGAGGTGGCAATGTTATCTATTAAAAATTTTAAATTTATCCAGGCTGATTCAGAAGATCTTAAAAATGCTATTTATCAATTGCGATATAAGGTATATGTAGAAGAATTTGCATTTGAAAAAAAGGAAGATCATCCAAATGGATATGAAAAGGACGAATATGATGAGAATTCAATTCATTTTGCAGCATTAGATGGAAATGATGAAGTTGTAGGCGCTGTGAGACTGGTCCTTAACTCAGAAAAGGGGTTTCCTATTGAGCATGCGGTGAAAACAAAATTTATAGGTGATAAACCTTCTCTGGATAAGATTACAGAAATATCGCGTCTTGCTGTGAGCAGTAATTTTCGCAGGCGAAAAGAGGATGGCCAGTTTGGAGTGGAGTCTTATATAAAAAAATCAGAGGGTGGGATATTGCCTGATAAAGGACCTGCATCTGATCAACAGGAGAAAAGGAAAAGACCTGTAATTGTCCTTGGCCTTTACAAGATATTGTATCATGCAAGCAAAAGAATGGGTATTACTCACTGGTATATGATTACAGAAGAAAAATTGTTCTATACACTGATAAAATATGGATTTATATTTTATCAAATTGGTGAACCGGTTCAACATCATGGAACCCGCGTGCCATATCTTGGCATTATTTTAGATATAGAGCAAAGACTTATAAAAGAAAAACCGGAATTTCTAAATATGCTCTTGATGGGGTTGGACAGGAAATATCATCCCAAATTAATGGCTTCGTAGTTATAGTTTTCAGCCGCAAAGACATTTTTTGCCGTCATGCGGCGACTGCGTCTGCGAATTTTGGAACACTTAAAGCCTCAATGTCCATCATAGCCTTGAAGTAATGCTTTGATAGATAGGACTTCTCGCGTGGGCTGGCGTGGTCCCAGAGATCAGTCTTTTTCATCGCGAAACAATAGAATTCTTCTTCGCTCATCGGATCAAGCTGCATCTCAAGGTTCGGCAAGATCTTCTGTTCCTGCTCAGTGGTATGAAAAAATCTGTAGTAGGTGCGCTTCCGGAGTTTTTCCATGTGAGGTTCTGCAACCGTTCTGTCAGGAATTTTCAATCTGTCGGGAGTCTCCAGGTTAATGCGAAGCAGCACTGCAGGCGCGCCGCCCAACTTTTCATAGGTGTGCTCAGTACCCCATTCCTCGGAGAGCAGTGTCTTTTGGTAGTATTCAGCATGATGCGGATTTACGGTTATAACGAAGTCCGTAGCGTCCTTCAGGTGCCTTGAAACAAGATAAACATAGTTAAACAACTTGACCAGAATGTCCCGGGATGACCTGCGTCCCTTATCAGCAACACCGAGAGATATAATCTCGGCCGGTTTTCTTCCAGCCTTGCGCAACACATCAATTTCTTCCTTATACAGCTTGTCGGCTGGAAGCCCGAGAGGGCCGTCGAACACGACCGAGAGGGTACCGACCACTTCGTCTTCTTGCATAACCACCAGCGTTGTAGTATCAGGCAGCAGGTTGTAAAGCGACAACCACATCCCGGAATCGTTAGGAGCAGCGTACTCTTTCTCGCGATAGAGCCGGTATATCAGCTCATAAGCGCTGCGGCGGGTCTCAAAATCGTTGGCGATTTTTATTCGGTACCTGTCATTCTGGCCGAACGGATGGGACCACTGACTATCTTCAGAAATCGACTCAACATTGTAAAAAATTTTAGACTTTTCATCAATATCATCTAAATTAAGCCTTAAGCCAAATGCAGAAGCGTCCAGCCTTGAATAGTATTTTTTTTCTCCGGATTCAATATTGTTGTAGAAATCAATAAGGTTTGAATTAACAGCAATGCCAATTTCGTTTGCTTTAAGGTGGTTTGAATACATAGTATCTTATCCTAATTAATACATAAATAAGGTTTTTAAAATACCATTCAACACACTTTTTGCTGTGAGATCATTTGTGCCGAATGGTAGTGGTTTGATATGAACTACCAGTGAATGATTTATGACAAAAATCAATATGAGCTATTTAGTGAGCAATAATAATGCCATATTTTATTATTCACTATCTTCTTGATTTTAAAGGATTTTTAAAGATGAAAGTTTTATATGAAAGGCAACTTTTGTATGATATTTCCTTCAGGAAGGATAATTGGTGATATGTATATTTAGATGTAATTTATTGTAAAAGCAACAGGTTAAATGTCGGTTAATTTAATGGAGGTTATTTACTGCAGATATTTTTTCTGAAATCCGTTGGTTTAATTTCATACTTCTCTAAAATTTTATACAAGTCAGCTCTGTATTTTTTAGCGATTGTTGAGGCCTTGGTAATATTACCGTGAGTATATTCCATTAATTTAATAAGATATTTTTTTTCAAAGTCATTTTTTGCTTTTTTCATAGGTTTTATCCTGTCATCTTCAATAGTTTTATCTATATGAAGCATTAATTCATCACTAATGACATCCTTTGTGGTCATTGCTACTGCATATTCTATAGTATTTTCTAATTCTCTTACATTACCGGGCCAGGAGTAAGATAAAAGCTTTTGAAGTGAATCTGTAGAAATTCCTTTAATGCTTTTATTCATTTTTTTAGAAAAATTTTTTATGAAATGATCTGCTAATAGAGGAATATCTTTCTTCCTTTCCCTGAGTGGTGGAAGATGAATTGGTATGACATAAATACGGTAAAACAGATCTTCACGAAAACTTCCTTTTTTTACCTCATCTTTCAGATCCTTGTTAGTTGCTGTAAGAATTCTGGCATCTGATTTTATAAGTTTTTCAGCGCCAAGTGGATAAAAATGCTTTTCCTGAAGTACGCGCAAAAGTTTTGCCTGCATTAGTTCGGACATCTCCGAAATTTCATCCATAAAAATACTACCACCATTTGCCTGAGCAAAAAAACCTTTTTTATTCTTTATAGCGCCAGTAAAGGCTCCTCTTTCATAGCCGAACAGTTCGCCTTCAATAAGGCCTTCCGGAATGGCAGCACAGTTTATTGCTACAAATGAATTGTTTTTTCTGGAACTTAAAAGATGTAAAGATTTTGCTATAAGCTCCTTTCCGGTACCGCTCTCCCCGCAGATACATACATTGGAATCTGTTTCTGCTGCTCTGGATACTTGTTCCATAACCTCTTGCATCTTTTTGCTTTTGCCAATGATGTTTTTAAACCCGTATCTTTCACCAATCAGCGTTTTAAGCCTCCTTACTTCCCTGGAAAGACTGCTCTTTTCAAGGCCATTTTTTATCTGGAGAATAAGTTCCCTGTGATCAAACGGTTTAACAAGATAGCCATATGCTCCCTGCTTCATAGCCTCTACTGCGGTCTTAATGGTTCCATGTGCAGTAAGTATTATAACAGGTACTTCTGGAGATATTCGACTGATATTGTTCATTAATTCAATGCCACTTTCTTCTGCAATCCTAAGATCGACAAGTGCCAGATCAAACATATTATTTTTGGCAGCACTTATTGCATCATTTACATTGGTTGATGTAACAATCTTATAACCTTCAGCAGCAATGCTTAACTCTAATACGTCAAGCATATGATTATCATCATCTACAATTAATATATTTTCATCCGCCATTTTTTTCCCGCTTAATCTTTATGTGAGTGCACCCTTTTTTTTTCTTCAATCACTATATCTATTTCTTTTAATTTTCTAAGTTGCTTTTTTAATGTTTCTATATTCTGCATGTACTCCTTTTGACCGTTTTCCAAACAATCTACTGTTTTTTCAAGATGTTTGATCTTGTTGTCGTTTCGAATAAGCTCAGTAATGATTAAGGCCAAAACTATGGCTTGTCCTCTCAATCTACTTTGTGAAAAGTCATTGATAATACTCTGGAAACAAATAAGAGACTTTTTGTAATTTCTTTTGGGACTATCGGGATAAGCATGGATTAAGCCAATATTAAAAAGAGCTTTATCTCCAGGCTCACTATGTGGAAATAGGCTTAAAATCCTTTCATTCTCTATTATTGCCTCTTCATAGCTTCCTTTAAACATAAGATTTTCTGCCTTATCAACATGCTCCAGCATCTCCTGTTTTTTTTGAAAATTCAGTAAATGGGTACATCCGCTGCATAGTAAAATAAAGCCTAAAAGACAGGCAAAGTAAAAGAAAAGGTACTTCCCTTCCCTTTTTCGCTTTTTACCCATATATTTCCTCCGTGAGCTGTAACTATATGACGTGCTATATACAAACCCAATCCTGTACCTTTTCCATGGAATATTTTAAACTTATCGAATACTTCTTTAATACTGTTTTCAGAAATCCCACACCCGTTATCCGACACAGAAACCACAACAAACTCCTCCTTTTTATTAGTAACATGCTTTGATGTTTTTTTATTGACCAGGGAGCCTGTAATAATCACCTTTCCCATCTTCGGCGTAAATTTTAAAGCATTGCTCAGGAGATTATCAAGCACCTGGCATATCTTTTCAACGTCAATATTGATAAGGGGCATATTGTTGTCAAGTTTTACCTCAAGTTTAATTTTTTTCTTTTCAGCAATTGGTTTGATCTTGATGGCACTTTTTTCAATTAGAGGATAAAGGCTGTATCTCTCCATATTATATTCCATCATTCCTGCGTCCATCCGAGAAAGATCAAGAAGGCTGTTTACAGAATTTATTAATCTCTCACACTCTTCGCTTATGATACTTAGAAGTTTAAGCTCTTTGTCAGCAGAATCTGATGCCTGGACAGCACCATAAGAAAGCAAGCTTACTGCTTCTCTGATAACCGCTAAAGGAGTCCTAAGTTCATGTGATATATTTGAAATCATATCTGTTTTCATCTCGTCTATCTCTTTTAAACGATCACACATATAATTGAAGGCAGTTGCAAGTTCTTTTATCTCAGGTGGTGACTGTATCGACAGATGGTTCTCAAACTTGCCTTTGGCAATCTTTCTTATTTCTTTAATAAGTATTAATATAGGACGATTAATGGTTCTTGCGTTCATAAATGCTATCATAATTGCCATTATAATCGCTGTGAAGGTCAGTATTAATGTGATCTTTTTTGCATGGGATCCAATTTCACCCGAAGTTTTTATCTTTCTATCTATATCTGCCTTTGAAATTCCTATTAATTCTTCCAGGTTATGAGTTGTTTTATCAATATACTCCTTTTTGTCATTTTGATACTCGTCAATTGGATATTCTTTTTTATCGTCTATAAAATTTTTTTCGTTTTTCACGGCTAAAAAATATTGACAATGCAGGTCCTCTATTTCGGCAATCAAGCTTTGCTTTTCCGGTGTATGTAAAAGATTTTTTATCTGCCCCAAGTCTTTCTGAAAGTATTTTTCAGTTTCAGAAAATTGCTGGTAAAAATCTTTATCCTTTGAAACAATAAACTTTTTTTCAAAGCCTCTCTGAGAAAGGCTTGTATCTCTCAACCTGTTTGATGTTCTTATAACTTCTTCATCAACAGAACTGATGGACTGAATGATTTTGTTTAATTTCCGAAGCGTATTAAAAGTATATACACCTAAGCCTGCTATTATTATAAAAATTGCAAGATATCCTATAATAAGTCTTTGAAAAATCGTATATTGATTATTTTTTATCTTATGAGCCATTTGCGGAAACAAAACAACTTTTGAATTATTTTGATCAATAGAGGAAGAATTTATGGAGGTCTATAATTATGAGAAAAGAAGACGAATGCAGCAATTATTCCTTATGCATATGGATGGTTCTTCAAGAGGCTCTATGCGTTATAGCGTGTACCAAATAACTATTCACTCAAAAGCATGTTTATCCTTGTTGAGCCTTACGATAAATATAATTGTTTTTTACCGCAAAGTCGAATGGTGCACGCTATAGTTTATTCTCGAACTTTTTCGTCTGGTTCTGCCATTACGCCTGCCTATGCCATTTCTTCTCTCCGGAAAGCACATTGTATAAAAAAACTGCCGGCGATCAAGTAAAAAACGTCTGTCTCCATTGTTTCTAAACTTTAACTTTTCAAGATAATTTTCCATATCGAATTAACTTATTGAAATAGAGCTAACATTATAACCTCTGAACTCCTTCTGCCATACATCGGGCATGGGTGAACTTTTGAACCAGCGAACGCTTACCATTTAAGATAATTTGCGCTTTAGATTTGAAGGAGGTTCTAACTTAAGATCAGTTATTTTATATAATAAGGTTTTATAACTAATTTTTAATATTTTGCATGCCTTACTACGGTTCCATCCTGTTTTGCCAAGTACATAAGAAATTACTTCTTTCTCAATTCTGCCCAAAGCTTTTTTCTTTATTATTTTAAGCGACAAAGATTCAAGGCCTTTTGTTTCTAAACTGCCAGGATCTAACAAATCTGAAATAATTGAGGATTCATCTGATTGTTTTACAGCTAAACTTGTCGGAAGGATGCTACTGTTAAGCTCATTGACAACCTCTTCCCAATCCTTTAATATAATTACTCTTTTAAGCACATTCTGAAGCTCTCTAACATTTCCCGGCCAATGATATGCTAATAAACTATCCATAACTTTTTTACTGGGTTTCAAAAGCTTATCAGTATTAAAATGGTTAGAATATTTTTCTATGTAGTATTCAATTAAAGGAGGAATATCTTCAGGCCTGTCGCGAAGAGGAGTAATATAAAATTTAATAATGTTGAGCCTGTAATATAAATCTTCTCTGAACTTACCATTTTTAACCGCTTGTTCTAAATTATGATTTGTTGCCGCTATAATCCAGGCATCGGTTTTTATATCTTTTTCTGATCCAAGAGGAGAAAACTCACCACTTTGAAGAACATGAAGAAGTTTGGACTGAAGAGAAAGAGTCATATCGCCAATTTCGTCTAAAAACAACACGCCCTTATGCGCCAGCTTGAATTTGCCTTTTTTTCTTTGATCTGCCCCTGTAAAAGCACCTCGTTCATATCCAAAAAGTTCACTTTCAAGTAATCCATCGGGTAATGCTGCACAATTGATTTTAATAAATGGTTTGTTTTTTCTATTAGAATTAAAATAGAGATTTTGCGCTACAACTTCTTTGCCTACACCACTTTCTCCTGTTATTACAATATTTAATGCTGTATCAGCGACATGTTTAATCAGTTCCTTGATACTTTTAATTGCTTGACTAACGCCAATTATAGGGAGGGGGATACTCATTTTTTATTTATTACCTACATTACGCAAATATCAAGTTCGCCGCAGCCGCAAGGCGTAAAACAAAAACCGGCATAGCGTCAGCTTCAGGCGCAATACATCCAAAACAGGAAACTGTTTGAACGCATTGGAAATCGTCAAGAAAGAACCTTGTTATTATTTCGTCCACGTTTCTTATGCAGGTTTTAGGTGTCATTATTATTATTTTTAGAGAGTAGATTGGAAATCAAATTATCAAGTTCAGAAAGTTCAAATGGTTTTTTTAACACCAAATCTGCTTGTGACTCCGTAGCTAATGCCTCAGGGTGTTCACCCCAGCCGGTTATAGCGATAATAGGAATTTCAGGACGCTTTTGCTTAACTATTGATATAACACCTACTCCAGTTATGTACGGCATAACAAGATCTGTAATAATAAAATCAAAATCTTTACCTTCAGACTCGAACAATTTTATCGCTTCCAGACCGTTAGAGGCTGTAGCAACAGCATACTTTTTTCCCCTTAAATATTTACTTAATACAGCCAGGATGTTTTCGTCGTCGTCAATTATTAATAATTTATATTTTTTCTTCATTTCAGGCTCCATCCAAGGTTTCTCGCAGGCAGCTCACAAAATAATGCACAAATGTAACATTTTAGTTTTATGAAACAAACCGGATGTGCGTGAGCTTCAGATGTGATACATTCAAAACAGAAAGCTGTTTGTATGCCAATACCATTCAGCACAAATATTGCTTGTCAATTTGCGAACGGTTGATATTTCTGAATTCAAGAAAAACCGATTTTGAAAAATACTTTATATTCTAATGAACTTGTTTTCTCACTCTCTAATAAATTCAAATAGTTAAATGTAACAACAAAAAGTATGCCGAATGATATTGATAAGATACCTTAAGCGGATATATTTCAAAGCGCTAAAGTATTACGCACAAATAATTCGACCTGTGCGTTTAGGTGATTCCTATGTCCTTCAACTTGGTTTCATGTGTTTCTGCAAGAAACTCTAAATTATATTATTATATAAAATTTGGCAAGCATATTTTCAAAAAGTGTATTTTTTTCACAATAACAAGGAAAATATTTACATAGACATATGAAAAATATTGCCTATTTATTTAAATTAATATAAAGAATAAGAGTAAGCTCAAACTGTTTTCAGAAAACATTTTTTGCGATGAAAACAACGCCGATCAGCAGAGCACTATAATATAATGTACTGCATCTTACGCCGGTATACAATATATGGCATCGACAACGTGGTTTCATGTGTTTCCGCAAGAGGCTCTTATTATTTGGTATTAATTTTCACAGGATACATTATATGTTTCGTCTGTTTTGCAAGTATTGTTAAATTGGCATATAAATTGCTTGCTTGTCATATAGAAGTCAGGTGGCAACAATCATGTATCCTAAAGATAAAAATAAAATAATTATTATAGAAACAAATCAAAATGCCAGAGATTATTTAAGATCAATAATATCTGGATTGAGTTATATAACATTTTGTTTTGAAAAAGAATCAATATTCCTTGATAACCTGTCATCGCTTAATCCAAATCTGGTTATAGCTGGTTCTCTTTCTTCAGGAAGAGCTCTCAGGCTTATAAATACAATTAAGATGATTAATTATAGTTTGCCTGTATTAATTATTTCAAATCATTATGGCATTAAAAAATTTATTGATATAAATGATTTTACTGATGTGCTGACAATAAAGACACATTTTAGATTATCTGAATTTAAAAAAATAATAACCGGTATTCTTAAAAAAAATACTAATGTGAAAAAATCTCCGAAACATCCTTTTATTATTGGTAACGCCTCCTCAATGGTAAAAATTAAAAAAAATATCCCCCAATTGAGTCGTTCTAAAGAAATAGTTTTTATTAGTGGGGAAAGTGGGACAGGAAAGGATTTGATTGCTAAACATATTCATTACAAATCAGACAGAAAGAAGAATCCCTTTATTAAATCAAGCGGGTTAACATTTTTTCGTGAAATTGTAGAACAGGATGTTATCTGTAATAGTCAAGTTTCTTCTATATCACGAAATTCACAGTTGAGTAGTTTGGAAATGGCAAACAAAGGAATTCTTTTCCTGGATAAAATAGAAGAAATGCCTGCTTCATTTCAGGCAAAACTTGTTCAACTCATTGAAAACAACTATAGTACAGAAACCTGGGGTAAAACAAAAAAAACATATGATATAAGGATGATAGTTTCTGCCGGAACTGATCTTGAATTATTTGTTGAAAAAGGTAAGTTTCGAAAAGATCTTTATTATCTTTTAAATGTATTAAGGATAGAGATTCCTCCGCTTAGAGATCGTAAAGAAGATATTCCGCTTTTGATGGATTTTTTTGCCGACAAGTTTTGTAGAGAATCCGAGAAAAGTCATTATGAGCTTTCTGATGAAATTAAGAACAGATTCAGCAGTTATCTATGGCCTGGAAATGTTAAAGAGCTTGAAAATTTAGTAAATAAAACAATTATGCTTGGTGATGAGCAAAGCATAATTAACAAATTGAACAATAAATATAAAATGCAAGATATTAATAGTTACTGTAAAGATATTTATAGCCTTGCAGAACTTGCAGATTTAAAAAATTATATGAATGATTTTAATAAAATATCACTTAAAGATATTTGCAGGGAATTTGTTGCTCGAGCTGAAAAAAAACTTATGAAAAAAGTTCTTAAAAGTACAAACTGGAATCGAAAAAAATCTGCACGTATTCTTAATATAAGCTATAAATCTTTGTTGAATAAGGTGAAGACATATAATCTAAAAGCCAGACCGGCCTAATACCTGAGTATAATGGACCCCATAATTCGAACCAGTTGTTAAGTTACATACCAAGTGATACAACATCTGCAAAATGAAAAAAATAAGGGGGACCATGAAAAAAAGTTACAGTGGAA
>JAJSZP010000030.1 GCA_030262775.1 Deltaproteobacteria bacterium
CCTGGCCGCGCCTTTTATGCCAGTTACAGGTATAAGTTTTAGTCATTCAGGCGTGTTTTACACTTTTTAACCAACGGCAACCCTGTGATCGGCAGTCTGCCGATCACAGGATATTGATCTCTAAAGCCAATTCAGATATGCCAATGAAAAAATGAAGATACTTTACATCCACAGCATCATGTTTTACCTCCGTACCTGGGAACGGGCGACGGAATATTCCACAAGGGAACGATCATCATGCTGCTGAGAATACACCCCTTGAAAATTCAGTAAAAAGGTGAAAAATGAAAAAACAGTTTTCAATATCTTTAATGGCTATTATTGCGGGGACCTTTCTTTTTACCATTCCTTCTTACGCTCAGGACAATGTAAAAAAATGGCCGGTTTCCGATCAGGTAGGTATGTACTCCTATCGAGTCAAAGACCTTATCGGCTATACCTGTTTGAGCGGTCATGGACAGGTTTCGAAAAAAATTATCATCAAGCGGAATCAACGCGGTGATATTATTGAAAAAATTCATTTTGACAAATTCGATAAAGTAAAACTAAAATTTTCTTATGGTTTTGACTCTGAAAATCGTCTTGTGCAAAAAGTCAAACAATCGCCTGAGGGAAAAGCGTTGCGCACCTATAACTACTTTTATGATAATAATAATTGCTTATTTAAGCAAACATATCAGGACGCGGACGGCGTCCTTATAAAAACCAATTACTATTATTTTAATCGCAGGGGAGAACGAATCCGAAAGACGACCCGTGATAACAAGGGACGTTTAAAAAGTATTCGATTGTACATATTCGACGGGCATGATCGTCGTGTATGGGACTACTCCCTGTCCCGTGACGGTGACATATCCGGCGCCGTAAAATATTTTTATAATGAAACCGGCTGTATGACGAAGATAGAATTTTTTAACGACAAATTCGAACTTCGTAACGTCTCAATGTTCACTTTAGATTCACTGGGACGTCGTATCAAGAAAGAGCGTTTCGATTCGAACGGAGACCTGAAATCAGTGGTCCATTATCACTATAAAAAAAATAACGCGGCTGAAAAGAGCACAAGGGGATGATTTTCTCTAAACCATGTGGTACACAGTAGAGTATATTGAGAACGATATTCTTGCGATTGGGGAAAATGCCCATTGGGAACATACCAGGTCATATTTATTTCGAGGAAAGGACGTGTCATGGTTGGTTGATACGGGAACGGGAATAGGGAATATTCACTCGCTTGTCCGTTCCTTGACCTCATCGCCAATCAATGTCATCACGACCCATGTCCATTGGGATCATATTGGTGGTCATGCGCAGTTTGAGACCGTCTATGTCCATGAACAGGAGGCATCATGGCTGCGTGATGGTATTCCAATTCCGTTATCAGTCCTAAAAGCACAAATCGCCAAGGTTCCATTTACGCCACCACAGGACAGCCAGTTTGTCCTTGAATCCTATGTTCCTCCCCGCGTGAAAACACCACATATTGTCCACCACGGAGATTACGTGAGCAATAGTAACTTTGTCCTGGACATTTTTCATACACCAGGGCATAGTCCGGGAAGTATTTGTCTCTATGAACGTCATACCGGTTATCTTCTGACAGGGGATCTCGTGTATTGAGGCGTGATCTATGCCCATTATCCAGGCACCGATCCGGTTTCCCTGTATCGTTCATATTGTCAGCTCAGTCAACTTGAGACGATTCGAGGCATCTTGCCAGGACATCATGATTCGTGTCTTGCCCCTGACATTCTTGCGGAAGGCGTGAATCTTCTGGAATCGCTTTATACCAGAGAGTAATTGCATCATGGGACCGGTGAACATGTAGGAGGCGCTATCGGATTTCTGTTTTGAAAGGGCGCTTTGTTCTTGACATATTCAGGGAAAAATGTATTATAAAATATTAATTTCAGGTGCATAAAAGGGAATCCCGTGAAAATCGGGAGCGAGCCCGTCGCTGTAATCGGGGACGAAAACCGCAAAATGTCACTGTCCAGTTTAAGGTGGATGGGAAGACGCGGTAAGTAGGAGGATCCGAAAGCCAGAAGACCTGCCTGAAAGATTGTTTGGCAATCTCGCGGACACGGGGGCTAATCAACAAGCATTTGAGGATAAAAAGGGTAATCCCCAGGTCGATTCATCGGTCTGGGGATTTTTTTTGGGGGAAACAGGGATAATTAGTGAAGTTAAAAGGCTGCAACTTATTACTCGTTTTACTCTGCATGTTTTTTATTCAATTGACGGCTGGATGGGCAGCAATGGAGGAGTCGGATAAGATTGTGGTTACTGCTCAGGAAATCGAAACGATGAATGTGCGGACCGTGCCCGATCTTTTAAATCAGATTCCCGGAGTAAATGCGGGTGAGTCGTCTGTATCGCTGAGAGGTTCATCCATGGTCAAGGTCATCCTTGATGGCCGCACTATCAATGATCCCACTTCAGGTTATCGGGCAGTCAAATGGGATATGGTATCTGTAAACAATATTGACAAGATAGAAATTTATAAAGGTGACGGCGGTGTGGAGTTTGGAGACGACTCAAGCGGTGGTGTAATCTATATAACAACCAAAAGAGCAAAAGGGAGTCATGGCAATATTGAGGCTTATGGAGGAAATCTTGGCACAAGAAACTGCAATATGAATTATCATCAAGAAGCGGCTCCATTTTCTGTTGGGCTTTCAGCGGGTTTTGAAAAGACTGATGGTTACAGAACCAACGGGGATAAGGAAAAAAGAAGAGCGGGCATTAAACTCGGATATATGTTGGATGAAAATTATGAATTCAGTCTCTCCGGGGATTATTTTAAAGAGGATGCAGGAAGAGCTGGCCTGCCTGACTACCCTACACCCAACGCAAGATCCGACTATGAGACCTTTTCCGCCCTTTTTCTTGCCGGAAACAAATCAGTAAAGAGCAAGACCTATTTTACCTTTGTTGAAAAAATCAGCGATAATCCTGATAAAAATTTATATACACTTTTGCGCATAAAGACTTATGGTGAGAATATAACCGCAAAGATTCCTACGGGAAGATGGGGCGAAATCAACAGTGGAGTAAGTTTTGAACTCGGACAGTTATCCGGAAACAAGATAAACTCAAAACAGGAGGAAAAATACGGTATCTTCGGGATAAAGGACATTAAATTCAATGCAATACCTGTAACATTGACACTCGGTCTTCGAGGAAATTTTTATTCCTCATTCAGTGAGGCAATCAATCCTGAAGTCAAAGTAAAATTTGAAAAAGATTTCTACGGCATTCAACTTTCTGCAAATAAGACAAACAATATCCCGACTTTCCTCCAGCGTTACAACGAAACCAGCACCACCGAACCTAATCCGGATCTGACCATGGAAAAAGCGACAAATTACAGCCTCTCCTTTTTTTACCAACACGCAAAATCGTTTTCCGGCAATCTTTCTGTTTTTTATAATAAAATAACCGACAGAATTACTTATGTTCGCGGGTATGATGGGGATGGAGGCATCGGAAGATATGAAAATTTTGGAAAATCAAGCTATAAAGGCGCCGAGGTTTCTTTTAGTTTAAAACCGGCAGATATTTTTACTGTAAAGCCTTCTTACACTTACCTCATAGCAAAAGACGACCTTACAGGAAAGTGGCTGCCATGCAAGCCTAAACATAAGGTGAAAATTGATTTTATCTGCAATCTGACAAAAAATTTCTCTTTGACGCTAAATACACGGTATGTTTCCAGACAATTCAGCAGATCAGACAATACAGAGACGTCTCCACAATATTCTACAGCCGATTTCAGGGCCGAATACGGCTTTAAGATGTTGAATCTTTTTTGCAGAGTAAAGAATATATTTGATAAGAACTATTACTATGTCGATGGTTATCCAGCGCCGCCAAGGACATGGATAGCTGGAGTTGGTTGTCAATTCTAACGGGACTCAGCCCGGCTTCGGGATATAAATTTTTCACAAATTTATCAGAATTAATATGTGTGGAAATGGGAGAAATTGAGCCTGGCCTGAATATCCTGGCCGGCCTCAAAATTGAATTTTAGAAAAATTTAATGGAGCCCGATGCCGCTCATATAAAGGATATTGAACGAACAGTCGGAGAGGAACTGCGGGCGCATTAAACCCGAAGTGGATCAAGGGCATGAAGAAGGAGAATTACGACAGCACCAAACAGATAAGTAAATTTATAGGGAGGTTACGATGCACAAAAAATCAGCACTTATTGTATTAGCCGCGGTCTTTATTTTGTTTATAACAACTTCTTTTGTGAAAGCAGCCGAGCAGGGTAAAGCTGTATCCGGGCAGGGCAAGGTGGCTATTGTGCTCGCGAGTTTCGGCACCACCGTATCGTCGGCTGTCGAGTCTATCACCAATATTCAGGAAAAAATCAAGGAAGCCTTTCCAGGCGTTCCGGTAAGAATGACATTTACATCCAATATCATCCGGTCCATCTGGAAGAAACGACAGGCCGAAGCCCAAAAATGGCTGGACAAAGGAATCCCTGAGGAGGTTCTCTATGTCAAGAATATTATTGCAACGATTGGGGATTTAAAGGAGGATGGATACAAAAACATTATTGTACAGCCAACGTATATATTTTATATGGAACAGGCTCAGGATCTGAACTCGTATATAAATGCCTTTGCTTCAATAAAAACTACCAAGAAAAAATGGATGCCTTTTGATAACATAGTGATGGGAAGACCTGCCTTGGGAATGCCTGGCGACAGATATGACTACCATGAGGACATGGAAAAGGCCCTTAAAACACTTGCTGCAGACGTTGAGCTGGCCAGGGAAAATAGTGCCATGCTGGTGTATATGGGCCACGGCAATGAGCACTGGTCAACAGGGCTTTATTCCGAGGCTGCCAAAATGATGATGCGGCTTTATCCTGATATAGTAACCTGCATCGGCGCGGTAGAAGGTTTTCCAGGGATCGCAGACGTGGGAGGATATCTATCCCATTTCAAGTCCGGAAAAATCCTGTTAAAGCCCTTCATGATCGTGGCCGGTGATCATGCCACGAATGACATGGCGAGTGACGAAGAGGACTCCTGGAAGAGCATTCTGACAAAACAGGGATTTGACGTCACACCGGTACTAACAGGACTCGGTTCCAATGACAAGTTCGCGGAAATATTTGTGGAACATATCAAAGATGCCGCACGGGATAATGGTATCGACATGAAATAGAAATAGTTCCTGAGCGAACCGTCATACACTCTGCATTTTCGCCTGTGGCGCGTCGATTGCCCTGCTGCTCAATATCAGTGTTCCGACGATCTGTGCAGTCCCCCTTTTTTTGCATTTGCCGGCCCGGCAGGTTAGGAACGTGGACGAAATAACTTCCTCAAGTAGGCGCACACAGATTTGGGTCAAATTTGTTCGATCTTGAATCACAAAAATTGAAGGAATAGCAGGCTATTTCAAGATTTTTGTGATTTGAGATAGGGCAAAGGTGGCCTGAAGCTGTGATGCATAGTTGGGGAAGTTATTTCGTCCACGTTCCTTACTTATCAACTTCAGGCTTTTTAAAATCGCTTTCATAAAAAGATGACCATAAAAGTACGAGAAAAATCATCTGGCTTAAAAAGCAGGCTTCAAAAGGCTATCGGAACCCAGATATTACTGTTGAGCATGGCTTTGTGCGGGTTAATTGTGATTTCCGCATGTATGGGATACATCCATCTTTCTTTTATTGATGTGGCAAAAATTATTTTTGCTAAAATATTCGGCCAGACAAGCCTTCTTGAAGGAATGGATGAAATCCTTCCTGTAGTTGTGATAGATGTGCGTTTGCCGCGCATATTAACTGCCGCAGTGGTAGGAGGAGGACTTGCAGTATCGGGCGCTGTTTTTCAAGGTATCCTGCTTAATCCCCTAGCCGATCCATACACACTGGGAGTATCTGCAGGCGCTGCATTCGGAGCTTCTCTGGCATTTTTTTTTAATATCGTACTTTTTGATCAAATTGGCCTGGGTGCCTGTTCCGTACCCGTTTTTGCTTTCATAGGTGCGGCCGGAACCTTGTTTTTCGTTATCTATCTTTCATCTGCCAGTGGAGGTTTATCATCCAGCAACCTGATTCTCTCCGGAATAATAGTTGCCGCTATTCTATCAGCCGGAATAAGTTTTTTAAAGTATGTGGCTGACGAGCAGGTTTCAATAATTATCTTCTGGCTTATGGGAAGTTTTGCTTCAAGGACATGGGCGGATGTTTTTATGACATCTTCATTTTTATGTATCGGGTTTTTAGTCATTATTTTTTATGCAAGAGATCTTAATTTAATGTCTCTCGGCAACCGAACAGCTTCTTCCCTGGGCGTGGATACCGGAAAGTTGACACTTATTCTTCTTGTTACTGCATCACTGATAACTGCCATCTGTGTTTCCGTATCGGGAATTATAGGATTTGTAGGACTTCTGGTTCCTCATATGGTGAGGTTTTTAACCGGGCCGGATAATCGAAAACTGATTCCGGTTTCAATGCTGGCCGGAGCCATACTATTATTGTGTGCAGATACAGTAACCAGAGCCATCCTTCCCGACGAAATTCCAATAGGTGTGCTTACAGCATTGATAGGCGGGCCTTTTTTCTGCTATATTTTCCGAAAAAGGCAAGTGGCAGGGACAGATAGTTGAACATAGCAATTGAAATTAAAAAACTGTCATTTTTTTATAAAGAGAGAAGGGTAATAGACGACCTTACTATTAACATCGAAACCGGAAAATTTTACGGGATAATAGGTCCAAATGGTTGTGGAAAGACCACCTTTGTCGATCTTATTGCAAAACACAAGAAACCTGTATCCGGAAACATCACTTATAAGGGGAAAGATCTTTCTTTATATTCAAAAAAAGAATTATCAATGGAAATAGCTCTGGTACCCCAGAATTTTTATATCAACTTTCCGTTTACAGTAGAAGAAATTGTCATGATGGGGCGATATCCATACATTCCCAGGTTTTCTGTTCCGTCTCCGGAAGATTACAAGATTGTATATGGCATTATGAAAAAAACCGGAATTTATAAATTTAAGGATCGTTTTATTACGGAACTTAGCTCAGGAGAGAGACAGCGGGTAGTTTTTGCCAGGGCACTTGCTCAGGATACGCCGGTTCTGATTTTAGATGAGGCGACCTCAAATCTGGATGTTAATTATTCCTTAAACCTTTTCAACATTGCAGCGCAAAGAGTTAACAAAGAGAAAAGGACTGTGATTGCGGTGCTGCAGGACATTAATCTTGCGGCAATCTACTGCGACTACCTGTTATTTATAAAACAGGGGAGTATTGTCGCCCATGGAGATACTGATGAGATTTTAAACAGAAATACGCTTCAATTTGTTTTTAATGTAGATGCAAAAGTATATTTTGAACCCTATTCCGATTCCATGCAGGTTGTTTTTAAAAAATAAACCGTTCACGGCTTGAAATTGGAAATTGGGAAGAACAATACAAAAGCATGAAGGCCAAATTTCTAATTTCAATGTTCCGTAAACGCTTACAAATCTTGTTTATCCTGTCAGATTTTTTTCAAAAGGCTAAATTGTTACCTTATTTTAAATATATAAAAGTAGTGATTATTATTTTATTTTATTTGCCTGCCGGAGTTTATGCTCAGGAGTATACAAAATCTTTTGGCGTTGCGGGTGAAAGGATTGTAGTTGATCAAAACGGCAGAAGGATTCCGGTTGAAAAGAAGTTCTTGCGCATTATTTCTCTTTATGGCGCACATACTGAAAATCTCTTTGCATTGGGGCTGAATAAAGAAATAATCGGTGTTTCCAGGCATGAAGTTTTTCCTTCTGAAGCTATGAAAAAGGCTGTTTTCTCATATCATGATGATCCGGAAAAATTTTTAGCAGTCAACCCGGATCTGGTTTTGATAAGACCAATGATTGATCGCGGATATCCTGACCTTATGGCAAGGCTTGAGAAAAGCGGCATCACTGTCGCATCTTTGCAGCCTGGCACGCTTGATGATATGTTCAATTACTGGATGGCGCTTGGAATCCTTGCAGGAAAACAGAAAGAGGCATCAGAGATGATCAGTGGTTTTAAGGAAAGCGTGTCTGTTTTTAAATCGTTAACAAAGACTGTGGGCAGAAAAAAAAGAGTTTATTTTGAGGCTATACACAGCAAAATGAAGACTTTTTCACCCAATTCAATGGCGATTTTTGCGCTTGAAACAGCAGGAGGTATAAACATTGCCAATGATGCAAAATCGGTAAGAGGCACAAATATAGCTGCCTACGGAAAGGAGCGCATATTGTCTAAAGCTTGTGCAATAGATGTTTATCTTGCTCAATCCGGCGCTATGAACCGCCCCACAATATCTCTTATTAAAAAAGAGCCGGGCTTTAAAGTAATAAAGGCAATAAAAGAAAATAAAATATATATTATTGATGAAATGATTGTATCGCGACCGACTTTAAGGCTTCTTAATGGGATACAGAAAATCGGAAAAATCCTTTATCCTGATGTTTTTAGTTTAGCAGTTAGCTATTAGCAGTTAGCACAATAATTTCAATGCATTTGCTAAAGGTTAACATTTCACCCAAAGGGTGAAAAACGAATTGCTGGTAACCACCTGAAATAATAAGAGCTAATCGCTTATCTTAGGTAAAATTATGAGACCGGAAGAGATTGAAAAATTAAGTTTTAAGATAATTGATGATGAGGCAGGCAGGCATAACTTTCTACCTGACCAGTGGTCTGTTGTACGAAGGATGATACATACATCTGCTGATTTTGAATATATGGAATCTGTTCGCTTCCACAAACATGCCATATCCAGGGGGCTGGAGGCTATAAAAAACGGAGAAAATATTATCACGGATACCAACATGGCAAGAGTAGGAATCAGAAAAAGCGATCTTGAACGATTCGGCACAGAAGTCAAATGTTTTATAACTGATCCCGAAGTTGGCAGTATTGCCTCAAAAATCGGTACTACCAGGGCAAAAGCAGCGGTTGATGCAGCCATACCGGACATGGAAAATGGCATTTATGTAATTGGAAATGCTCCCACAGCCCTTTTGCGGCTTATTGAACTCGTAAAAAGGAAAAAGGCAAAACCTGCTCTGATCATAGGGCTTCCAGTGGGATTTGTAAACGCAGAAGAGTCGAAGGCTAATCTCATCACAATGGACCAACCCTATATTTCCAATATTGGAAGAAAGGGTGGTTCAAACATTGCCGCAAGTGTGGTAAATGCCCTGGCAAAACTGGCGATGCTTGAAGGGCGGAGGACAAGATGAAACCAACCCAAACAGGAACTTTATATGGCATAGGGGTTGGACCGGGTGATCCTGATTTGACCACGCTAAAGGGATTAAAACAAACATGAAACAGGTAGCAGTAATTGGAATGGGACTTGGTCCCGAAGATCTTACCGCAAAGCACCTGAAATTAATAAAAGATGCTGATGTCCTGGTAGGAGGAAAACGGCATCTCAAGTATTTCAATGATCATGCAGCAGATAAAAAGGAGATCAGTAAAGATCTTAAAGGTATTATCCGGTATATAAAAACCAGGATGCGTAAAAAAAATGTTGTAGTGCTTGCATCTGGTGATCCACTGTTTTTTGGTATTGGTTCCTTGCTGATAAAATTTCTTGGGCCTGACAATGTTGTGATATATCCAAACATTTCTACTGTTGCTGCGGCTTTTTCCAGGATAAAGGAGCCCTGGGATGATACTTCAGTCGCAAGTTTGCATGGCAGGAATAGTGAAAGAAAACTTTTCAGCAGACTTGACAGGAATAAAAGCGTGGCTGTTTATACAGATCCACAAAAAAATCCTGCATGGCTTGCCAGGCATCTGCTTGAAAAAGGGATTAAAGATATAAAAATGTGTATTTTTGAACAGCTCGGAACTGAATCCGAATGTTTTGACTGGTATGAACCAGGCCAGGCTGCGGATATGAATTTTTCACAACCCAACCTGGTTGTATTAAAACGACATTCTTTTCAGCCTGAAGGGAATAAGAATCTTCACCTCGGTATGCCGGATAACCGGTATGAATACCAGAAAGGTCTTATTACAAAATCAGAGGTTCGCGCTATTACAATTTCCAGACTTTGTCTTTCAAATGATCATATATTGTGGGACCTGGGAGCAGGTTCCGGTTCTATTTCCATTGAGGCATCTCTTTTTATAAAGAATGGCAAAATATTCTCGGTTGAGCAGAACTTGAGCAGAATCAACAATATAAAGGCGAATAAAAAGCAATTTAATGTAAAAAATCTGGAAGTTGTGCAGGCTGTTCTTCCGAATGGTCTTGAGGAGCTACCTGAACCTGACCGGATATTTATCGGCGGCGGCGGCAGGGACCTGGTGAAAATTATAGATACAGCTTCAGAGTATCTAAAGCCTGACGGAGTTATGGTTGTAAATACCGTTATCCTGTCGAATGTTGAAGCTGCTCTTAAAACACTTAAAAGCAAAGGATTTAAAACAGATATAGTGTTAGTCCAGATTCATCGGGGACAAGATATGCCTTGGGGAGAGCGGCTTGAAGCATTGAATCCTGTGTGGATAATTTCTGCTGTAAAATGAAAGAAAAATAAGGAAACTGAGTGGAAAACATTGAGGCATTAGAAAAAAGGCTCTGGAGCAGCGCAGATAATCTGCGCGCCAACAGTCCCTATGCGAGTAATGAATATTTTCTGCCTGTAATGGGCATTCTTTTTCTCCGGCATGCATACAGCCGCTATCTCGCAGTAAAAAACGGGATTGAGGCAAGCCTGCCGAAGCGCAGTGGTAAAACTCGCCCGCTGACGAGGGAAGATTTTTCGCGCAAGAGTGCGATCTTCCTGCGTCCAAAGGCGCAGTTCGAATATCTCATAAACCTGCCGGACAGCAAGGATCGTGCGCAGGCCATCATTAATGCCATGGAATCTATAGAAGAGGATTATGAAACACTGCGTGGGATTCCGCCAAAAAGCGAATATCCGGAGCTTGATAATGACGTGCTGGGACAACTACTGCGGACATTCGATGATCCTGCACTTAAAAAAGCCTCAGGAGACATATTCGGACGCATTTACGAGTATTTTCTTACCCGGTTTGCAGATCAGAAGGCACACGATAACGGCGAATTTTTCACTCCCGTGTCTCTTGTACAGATGATAGTCAATGTCATTGAACCGGATCACGGAAAGGTTCTGGATCCAGCCTGCGGTTCAGGCGGCATGTTCGTGCAGAGCGCTCACTTTATTGAACGTATGCATGAAATCCCCCAGGAATGCGTTACCTTTTACGGGCAGGAGAAAAATCCGACCACCATCCGCCTGGCAAAAATGAACCTTGCGGTCCATGGACTGGAAGGTAATATCCAGAAGGGCATTACGTACTATGAGGATCATCACGAGATGCTGGGCAAGGCCGATTTCGTAATGGCTAATCCCCCCTTCAATGTCGATGAAGTGGATGCCGGCAAAGTCAAAAATGATCCGCGTCTTCCCTTTGGACTGCCGGGGGTTAATAAAAAAAAGGCTGTTTCAAACGGCAACTATCTGTGGATTTCCTATTTTTACAGCTACCTGAACGAGCAGGGACGTTCGGGATTTGTTATGTCTTCCCAGGCCTCCAGCGCAGGACGGGACGAAGCAAAAGTACGGCGCAAGATTATTGAGACAGGTCATGTGGACGTGATGATCGCCATACGGTCAAATTTCTTTTATACCCGTTCGGTGCCCTGCGAACTCTGGTTCATTGATCGGGGCAAACCTGATGCTTTGCCCGATCAATCATCAACGCCTTTGAACACAAAATCGAAGGTTTTGATGATTGATGCCCGTAATGTCTATCGTCAGGTCACCCGCAAGATATATGACTTCAGCCCCGAACAGATGAAAAACCTCACAAGCATTGTCTCGCTCTACCGGGGACAGAAGGAACGTTTCCTGAATCTTGTGGCTGAATACCTGAACACGACTGTCCGTGAAGCAGAAAAAACTTTTAAACCTTTGGAAGACTTCAAAAAGGGAATTAACACTTTAATGAGCGTGATGGAGCCGTTCCTGAATTCGCTGGCAAAAGATGACGCGCATGGCGAAACACTGGCCGAGCTTAAAGAATCACAAAAGATTTTTGGTAAAAATATAGAGGTATTCCAGAAAGCCGTTAAGTCGGCAAACGTCGCATGGACTTCTGCTGGCAGGGCCAACGAGGAGCTACGCCGGTTCTCGGAAATCATAGCACCGGTTGCCGCAAAAAGCCGCGAATTGGGCGGGCAGATAGACCAGATATACAGGCTCGCGCTTCGCCTTATTGAACTATGCGAAAAGAAACTGAACGCCCGTGAAAACGATTTCTGGGCGAAAAAAGAGATCAATCAGTCGAAAAGGCCTCTTGATGAAAAACGAAAGTTATGCGTGAAACAGATAGGACAGGTTCGCTATTTCTATCGGCAGGCCAGTTGGCTTCAGGAGTGTTTTCCTGATGCAAAACTGTGCGATATTGATGGACTTGTCAAGCTGGTCGGCATTGATGAAATTGAAAAGAACGACTGGAGCCTCACCCCGGGCCGCTATGTGGGTGTGGCGCCGGAAGAAATGGACGAAGACTTCGATTTCGAGGAAACTATGCGCGCTATACACGCCGAGCTTCATGAATTAAATGCGGAAGCGGTGGATCTGGCAGAGCGGATAGCCGAAAATTTTGAGGAGTTAGGAATATGAGCAAACTATCGAAGCGATTGCCTGACGATTACGCCGCGCTTCTATCAGAAGTGAAGGAACGGGTGCGTGCCGCCCAGTACGAAGCCCTCAAGGCAGTCAATAAGGAACTGGTCGCGCTTTACTGGGATATTGGAAAACTGATTGCCGAGCGGCAAAACAGAGAGGGTTGGGGCAAATCAGTTGTCAAACAATTAGCCAGTGATCTGCAAAATGAATTTCCAGGAGTTAAGGGATTCTCTGTCCAGAATCTATGGTATATGCGGCAGTTTTACCTGGAATATTGTGACAACGAGAAACTCCAACCACTGGTTGGAGAAATTAGCTGGAGTAAGAATTTGATTATTATGGGGCGTAGGAAAGACAGTCTGGAACGGGAATTTCACCTCGCATACCATGACCTGTCAAAAGTGCAACCCCTGGTTGCACAAATTGACTGTAGCCAGAATCTGAACATTTTCCAACGCTGCAAAGACTATCTAATTCGAAAGTTGGAATACCTGAATGCTAAGGCGGTATCGCTGGCGGCGGCCATTGAGCAGACCTTCGAGGAGGTGGGGGTATGAGTATGCAAGCCCTTACCGACTTCGACTCAGCTCCATTCGAAATTATTGATGGTGACCGAGGCAAAAACTATCCGAAACAGCATGAGTTCTCAGATTTCGGATATTGCATGTTCCTGAGTGCCACCAACGTAACATGTAATGGGTTTGATTTCTCACAGTGTCAATTCATCACGGAACAAAAGGACAATGTTTTACGAAAAGGTAAGTTGGAGCGGGATGATGTAGTTCTGACTACAAGAGGAACTATTGGGAATACAGCTTTTTTCAATTCACTCGTTTCGCATGACCAGATGCGCATTAATTCTGGAATGGTCATCTTGCGCTGCAACAGAGAAGAGATTCTGCCTGCGTATCTCTATCACTTCCTTCGTTCTCCTCAGTTCCACGGACAAGTGAATTCATTGAGAAGCGGGGTTGCACAACCACAACTCCCGATTCGTGACATGAGGCGCATCAAAATGCCTCTTCCTAAATTGTCCGTTCAGCAACGAATCGCCTCCATCCTCTCAGCCTACGACGACCTGATTGAAAACAACCGCCGCCGGATTCAGCTTCTGGAGGAGTCAGCGCGGCTGCTTTACAGGGAGTGGTTCGGCCGCCTCCGTTTCCCCGGCCACGAGCATATAAAGATCATCGACGGCGTGCCGGAGGGATGGAAGAAAAAGCAGGTAAAGCATGTTTTGGGAAATGTTAAGCGTCCTCGCAAAATCAAAAAATCTGAGTTTCTACATGATGGCCAGATACCATGCGTTGACCAGTCCAGAGATTTCATTGGTGGCTATACTGAGGATCAGAAAGCCGTCATAGATGAAGGCAAACCAATTATTGTATTTGGTGATCATACTCGAATTCTCAAGTTCGTTGATTTTCCATTCGCATGTGGAGCAGATGGCACACAATTAATTGTATCCCATGACGAAGCTCTATCTCAGGAGTACCTCTATTTCTCCTTGGACGCAGTAGACCTATCAAACTATTTCTATGCACGCCACTTCAAGTTCTTGAAAGATCAATATATTCCGGTACCAACTAAATCCTTGATCGCAACATTTACGGCAACCGCCGACCCTGTGATGAAACAAGTTAAAACCTTGCGGGAGCTAACTCACAAGCTTGCCAAAGCCCGCGACCTACTTCTCCCCCGCCTCATGAACGGAGAAATCAAAGTATGAGCGCATATACCGAAGATACCCTTGTTCAACAGACCACCGCCGATTACTTGCATGATCAACTTGGCTGGAAGTCGGTATCTGCGTACAACGAGGAAACCTTCGGACCGGAGGGAACCCTCGGCCGGAAATCAGACAGGGAAGTCGTGCTCACGCGATATCTCGGCGAAGCCCTCGTAAAACTGAATCCCGGTCTTCCTAAGCCTGCCTGTCAGGAGGCAATCCGCCGTATAACAGAGTATTCAGTTACCCAGTCAACGCTCCAGATAAACAATGAAAAGTACGACCTTTTCAAGGATGGCGTGCTCGTTGATTTTCGCAACGAAAAGGGCGAACCGGTCAAGCGCCGTCTGCGGGTATTTGACTTCGACGAGCCGGAGAACAATCACTTCCTGGCAGTGCGCGAACTTTGGGTAAGAGGTTCGCTGTACCGGCGCAGGGCAGATATCATCGGTTTTGTAAACGGAATCCCGCTCATCTTCATGGAACTGAAGAACATCCACAAGAATATCCGAGCTGCATACGAAAAAAACCTCTCCGATTACAAGGACACTATACCTCACCTTTTTCACCACAACGCCCTCATCGTGATAGCCAACGGCGTAGACGCGAAGATAGGCTCGCTGTCCGGCAATTACGAACATTTCCACGAATGGAAGCGCCTTGAAGAGGATGAGCCTGGCGTGGTGGATATGGAAACCCTCCTGAAGGGAATATGCAGCAAGGGCAATTTTCTTGATCTTTTTGAAAACTTCATCGCCTTTGACAACAGCTCAGGAAAGCTGGTCAAAATTATCGCCCGCAATCATCAATACCTGGGCGTTAACAGGGCTATGCAAGCAGTGGAGGAACGCAGGCCTCGCAAGGGCAAACTTGGAGTATTCTGGCATACGCAGGGCGCCGGGAAGTCCTATTCCATGGTGTTTTTTTCACGAAAGGTACACCGCAGGCTGGGCGGGAACTTTACCTTTCTCATACTGACCGACCGTGACGATTTGGATACCCAGATCTACAAAACCTTTGCGGGGTGCGGTCTTGTGGATAACGACAAGGATCCCTGCCGGGCAGAATCAGGCGATGATCTTGAAAAACTTCTCAAACAACGAAAGGCATATATCTTTACCCTCATACAGAAGTTCAGCAGAGAGATGGACCCTGACAATCCTTATTCTTCCCGGGATGACCTAATCGTCATCAGCGACGAGGCCCACCGCACTCAATATGGACTACTGGCGCTGAATGTGTGGAATGCCTTGCCCAATGCGGGTTACATCGGATATACAGGAACACCTCTTTTTCAGGACGACGAGATCACCCGGCGGGTCTTCGGTGATTATATTTCAACCTATGATTTTAAGCGCGCAGTAGATGATAAGGCCACGGTTCCTCTCTATTACGATGCAAGGGGTGACAAGTTGGGCGTGGCAAAAAACGACCTGAATGAACGAATCGCTGAGAAACTGGAGGAGCTGGAGGTCGAAGATATTGATGTGGCACAGCGTCTGGAGAAGGAACTCAAACGGAACTATCATATCATCACCAGCAAAAAACGCCTTAATCAGATAGCCCGTGATTTTGTGGAGCATTACTCAACGGCGTGGGAATCAGGCAAGGCCATGTTTGTTTGTATTGATAAGATTACCTGCGTACGAATGTATGAACTCATCAAGAAGTACTGGGCAAAAAAAATTCAGGAGCTTGAAAAAGGGCTTATTGAAGTTGCTGATGAGCAGGAATTGATATACCGTCGCCGGCAAATCAAGTGGATGAAAGAGACCATTATGGCGGTGGTTGTCAGCGAAGAGCAGGGAGAGGTGGACAAATTCCGAAAGTGGAAACTGGACATCACGCCGCATCGCAAGCTTATAAAAAAAGGGTTTGAAATTGATGACGGAAAGCGCATCGACGTTGACGAGGCATTTAAAAAAGAGAATCATCCTTTCAGGATCGTCATTGTATGCGCCATGTGGCTGACCGGTTTTGATGTGCCGAGCCTTTCAACAATGTATCTCGACAAGCCATTGAAGGCGCATACGCTTATGCAGTCCATTGCGCGGGCGAACCGTGTACATGAGGGCAAAAATAACGGCTTGATCGTTGACTATTGCGGAATACTCAAAAATTTGCGAAAGGCGCTTGCCACTTTCGCGGGGCATCAGGGACCCGGAGCCATAGACGGCGAGAATCCCCGGCCCGAAGCGGACCCTGTCAAACCGGAAGAGGAGCTGTTGGATGAGCTTGACGAGGCAATCCACATGGTGATTGCTTTTCTCGAACTGCAAAATTTTAGCCTCGACGATATAAACAAAAAAACCGGCTTTGCCCGAAACAAAGCCATAGTTGATGCCAAGGAGGCAGTGAACGAAAATGACGAAACCAGAAAACGTTTTGAAATAATGGCCCGCGAAGTTTTTAAAAAATTCAAAGCCTGCATTACCATAAAGGGAATAAACGAATACCGCAAGCAGTACGATGCCATTAATATTATCTACAAAAGTTTGCAGGAAGACCGGGACAAGGCGGATATCGCCGATATCATCCGCAAATTGCATAAAGTTGTCGATAATGCAATTCAAACACATGATAATACTGATACTACCACTGAAGATTTCACCACATACGATATAAGCAGGATAGATTTTGACCGGTTGCGAAAGGAATTTAAACGTACTCCATCAAAAAACACGACGGTGCAGAATCTTAAACATGCAATTGAACAGAGACTTCACCGGATAATTCAGCAGAATCCTCTACGGACAAACTTTCAGAAGCATTTTGAACAAATTGTTGAGGAATATAACCGTGAAAAAGACAGGGTCACCATAGAGAATATCTTTGAGGAACTACTGTGTTTTGTCGATGCCTTGGATGAAGAATCCAGGCGTGCTATGCAAGAAGGTCTTGATGAAGAATCTCTTGCGATTTTCGATCTCCTGGTCAAGCCGGATCTATCCGGCCGGGATATCAAACAAATCAAAGAAGTGGCCCAAAAGATTCTCTTTGAGTTGAAGTCAGAAAAATTAAGAATCGACCATTGGCGCGAGAAGCAGGCAACACGGGATGACGTAAAGGTTGAAATTGCCAATTTTCTGTGGAATGAAAAAACCGGGTTGCCGAATAGCTACTCTGAAGAAGAAATCGGAAAAAAGGCGGATGTGATCTATCTGCATGTGTTTCAGCAGTATCCAAACGAACAACCAGCCTTTTATGCAGGGGCGTTTTAATACGTGTGGAATGCGAACTGCCATAACGGAAAATAGAATATGAAAACCGAATCAACCATTAAAAATCAAAATAAGCCTGTTCTGCATCCTGTAATATTCGCAGGGGCAGGACCTGGTGACCCCGAATTGATAACGATTAAGGGGCAACACGCGCTTGCTGATGCTGATCTTGTTATTTATGCAGGTTCTCTTGTGCCTGAGGCTGTATTAAAATGGACAAAACCCGAAACAAGGGTTTTAAACAGCGCTTCCATGCATCTTGAAGAAATTGTCGATGAAATTGAAAAAGCGTATAAAAAAGGAAAAAGTGTGGTTCGCCTTCATACCGGAGACCCGAGTCTTTATGGCGCTATCTTTGAACAGATGGCAACGCTGGATAAAAAATCTATCCCCCGTAAAGTCATTCCCGGAGTAACTGCTGCATTTGCCGCTGCAGCAGCCATGGGAATAGAATATACTCTGCCTGAAGTTTCACAGACACTTATTTTAACCCGTATGGCAGGCAAAACACCTGTACCTGAAAATGAATCGCTGGAATCACTTGCAGAGCATAAAACTTCCATGGCAATTTATCTTAGCATATCTATGGTTGATAAAGTGGCAATGGTTCTTGAAAAAGCATATGGAAAAGATGCGACCTGCGCTGTTGTTTATTGTGTCAGTCAGCCTGAAGAAAAGATTATTTTTACAAGTCCTGGAGAGTTGCCGGAAATAGTGAGAAAAGAAAAGATAACAAGACAGGCTCTTATTATCGTCGGAAAGGTCCTGGATATCGGCAAACACAAAGAAAAATACAAATCAAAACTATATGATAAGAATTTTTCACACGGGTTTAGAAAGAAACAAAACGATAAAATCGCCCTGTGGGCCATTACGCCCAAAGGAGCGCTGCTTGCCCGGAAAATTGCAGAGAATCTGCCTGATGCAAGATTGCACCTTTCTGCTGATCTGAACATAGATGATATTCCGGCTTCTTGTTTTAAAAGACTTTCTGATGCTATTGCCAGTGACTTTCATGCATACACGGGACATATTTTTGTAATGTCAACGGGAATAGTAGTCAGGCTTATTGCTTCATGTATCAGAAACAAGACAACTGATCCGGCAGTTGTGGTGGTTGATGAAATCGGCAGACATGCCGTAAGTCTTGTTTCCGGTCATCTGGGCGGCGCCAATTCCCTTGCGATAAAGGTTGCCGGGTTAACAGGGGCTGAACCTGTAATAACCACAGCTACGGATGTCAACCAGGTGCCTGCTATTGATGTGCTGGCAAAACAGCATAATCTTTTTATAGAAAACCCGGAAGCCATAAAAAATATAAACATGGCCTTTATTACCGGGAAAAAGTTTTATCTCCATGATCCATACGCACTGCTTCGTGACAGTATTGAGCCATCACATATTCTTACGGCACATATTCTTACAGATTTTAAGAAAAAACAAATTGCGGAAAATAAAGATATACCCTGTGTATTTATAGATGATACTCTGGCCGATTTTTCAAAAAGGGCGCTGATATTAAGACCCGGCTCACTTGTTGCAGGAATTGGATGCAACAGAAACACAACCATGAAGGAAATTAAAAAATTTCTTAAAGAAGTACTTGAAAAATCGAAACTTGCCATATCCAGCCTGATACGTATAGCAACGATTAATTTAAAAGCAGATGAACCCGGGCTCATAGCCTTTGCAGAAGAACTTAAGCTTCCTATTAGTTTTTACGACAAGGAAGAATTAAACAGGGCAGATGGTATTAAATCACCATCCGACATGGTGGAAAAACATACAGGAGCAAAAAGCGTATGCGAAGCAGCCGCAATTCTTGCATCAAAAAACGGGAAACTGATAGTGCCAAAACATTCGACCCGAAATGTCACAGTGGCTATCGCCAGAATACCCTTTATATCGTAGGGATAGGTCCGGGAAGTTATGATCATTTGTCCAAACGGGCAACAGATGTTCTTGAATCAGTGGATACTGTTGCAGGATATACCACCTATATAGAGCTAATCCGTCCTTTTATTAAAGATAAAAATATAATCAGCACTGCAATGACCAAAGAGGTTAAACGTGTGAGAGCCGCCATTGATGTTGCTCTTACAGGAAAATCATGTGCAATTGTTTCAAGCGGTGATCCAGGGATTTATGCCATGGCCGGGCTTGTTTTTGAGATATGCAAAAAGGAGAATATCCAGGTCATACTTCCTTTTTCAAAGGAAATGGTCTTGAATGAAAAGTCTGCATTAACAGTTGAAGTTGTTCCCGGAATACCAGCGCTCTGCGCCGGTGCAGCTCTTTTGGGGGCGCCATTAAGTCATGATTTTGCATCCATAAGTCTAAGTGATCTTTTGACTCCCTGGGAACTTATTGAAAAACGTATAGAAGCTGCTGCAAGTGCTGATTTTGTAATTGTTTTGTATAACCCGAAGAGTAAACGAAGAAACCGGCAGCTCGAAACAGCACAGAAGATTATATTAAAATACAGGGATAAAAAAACCCCTGCCGGCATTGTTGTAAGTGCCATGAGAAAAGATGAAATGGTAACAATTATTCCTCTTGAAGATCTTCACAAAGCGCATGTAAACATGCAGACAATAATCTTTATCGGAAACAGCACATCGTTTACTTACCTGGATTTTATGGTTACACCAAGAGGGTACGGTGGAAAGTATTTATAGGCATAAGGATAAAAAGATGAACGTCGAACGTCCAACTACTCCAAGCCGTGGCTGCTCCGCTCTTCAAATTATTTTAAAATCAAGATAAAACAAAAGAAATAAATGCTTATATCACACATTTTTTCACTTGCAGGTTGACATCGCAGTATATATATATTTTAGACTGGTCTAAAACTGGTTTAAATGGGGGGCGAAAAAAATGGAAACAGTTGGCGCATATGAGGCAAAAACACATCTTCCAAAATTACTTGAGCGGGCAAGCAAAGGAGAACGGATAACTATCACGAAACATGGCATTCCCGTGGCGGTATTGCATCCTCCAGAATTTCAACGTAGGACAGAACCCAAAAAAATCATTTCTGCATTGCGCGACTTTCGGAATCAACGCAGTCTTAATGGTTTATCTTTACGTGAAATGATCGAAGAAGGAAGACGGTAGATGAATGAAAATTTTGTCGTTGACAATTCAGTGGTGATGACCTGGTGCTTTAAAGATGAAGCCAACCAGTATGCAGACTCTGTTTTGGATAGTTTGGAACGGTTCACAGCAATAGTCCCAGCTATTTGGCCATTAGAGGTCGGCAATGTTTTATTGGTAGCTGAGCGTAAAAAATGTCTCAGCGAGGCTGACAGCACAAGATTTATTGCACTCTTATCTGAACTGCCTATAACAGTGGAGCAAGAACCGGCGGAGAGGATGATCAGGGAAATATTTGTCTTGGCACGAGAACACAAGCTTTCAACTTATGATGCATCGTATCTTGATCTTGCAATGAAAAAAGGTATTCCGATTGCTACATTGGATAAG